>NZ_RZOM01000243.1:0-6572 GCF_003999175.1 Mesorhizobium sp. M7A.F.Ca.ET.027.03.2.1
CTCCGAAGTCGCTCCACCCATTCCCGTCGCGCCCCCCGAAATGATGGCGACCTTGCCGGCCAGTCTTGTGCCCATTTTTCTGCCCCCTGTGTGGCGATTTCGCTTTGCTGGTGGGCGATGCTACCGCGCCCGCGCCGGGCGGCCAATCCACGAATTGAGCGCAGCGAAAGCAAGGCCATAGGTCCATTCGGACGCAGAAGCACAAACGGACGCGCCATATGGATCGGCCGTCCGAGCGCTCCCCCTAAGCAAGTGTCTACCAACTTCCGGCATCATAGGAGAAAATTATTCTGTCTTTAGCCAAAAAATAGCAATCGACAAAGTCTACCAGTTTTATAGATTAACCGCCGAGACGGAGGTCGATATGTCCTATATCCAGAACGCCCAGACGGATCGCAGCGCTCAGCGGTCGGCCAACGCCCAGGCCTTTCGCCCGGCCTATGCCGGGGCTTTCGCCTATCTCGTCTTTGCCCTTGCGTTCGTGTTCACCGGGGCAGTCGTACTGGGCCTTATTCCCTGAGTCGTCAGATCGACCGGGCTTAGCTGCCCACCGCTTTCAGGCAATCGGAGTTGAATGAACCGAATCCTCGGCGTGCTTTCGCGCGCCCGACACCACGGAGGACATGGCAATGCCGATCGAGTTCACGCATATTCCCGGTAAGACCGCCGATGCCGCGGTTCCCTTTTTCTACGACTTTGCCGAGACCGCGACCAAGCTCGGGCTGATCGAGGATGGTGGCTTCCGCAAGATCGTCATCGACGTACCGGCCGGACTGCTGACCAACATGGATCTTGCGGCCCAGGTGCTCGATCGCACCTCGTCGCTGGAAGTCGTGCTCACCCATTGGGCGGGCGTGGTCGAACCGACCGTGGCGGCCCGCCAACTGGCGTCGATCGACAGGAAAAGCGGCGGGCGCCTGGCGCTGAGAATGATCAGCGAGCCGCTGAGCGACGCCGACGCCGAAACACGGCCGGTCGGGCACACCGTCATCTGGCAGCGCATCGACGAATATCTGGTGCTGCTGAAGCGGCTGTGGTCGAACGACCGGCCCTTCGACCACGAAGGAACGTTCTACAGCATCAAGGGCGGCTATGTGCCGCGCAAGGGACCGCACGGCGCCGACCTGGTCATCCGCATGGGCGGGCAGTCCGGAACGGCACTCAAAGTTGCCGGCCGGCATGCCGATGTCTTTGAGTTGGCGCCCGGCTCGATCGACGAGATCCGGCAATTGATGGAGCGGGTGCGCCGCTCCGCCGCCGAACATGGCCGGGCCGGCAAGCTGCGCTTCGCGCTTCCGGTCGGGATTCACCAAGGTGCTTCCGCCTCCGGCCACAAGGCGGTCGATGTTGCCGGGCCGCCAGCCCAGGCCGCCCTGTCGCTGCTTGCGTATGCAGCCCTTGGGATCGATGAATTCATGATTGTCGGCGTCGACACGCCACGCGAGATCGCAACGCTCGGCCGGGAAACGATCGCTCTGCTGCGCAATTCGCTGGCGCGTCGCGAACACGAGGCATTCCAGCCTGGGGCATATGCGTCTCGTGCAGGATTGGAGACGCGGGCAACGGGCTGAAGTTCTTCAGCCTTTTGTTGCCTCGGGCCTGTCGCCAAGCCGCGACAGGCCTTCAATGACAGCGCTCGAATCCGTTAGCGCGCCGAAGACGCCGTCTTCAACCGTCACCATGTGAAGGGCTGCTTCGTGCGCTTGTCTGTCGCCGCTGGCGCAGGCGTCCGAAATCGTCAGGCATTGGAAATTGCGGTCGCAGGCCTCACGCAGCGTGGTGTGGACGCAGACATCCGTGGTGCATCCGGAAAACAGCAGATGCGTGATGCCTTGCGCGCGCAGCACAAGTTCGAAATCCGTATAGGTGAAAGCGCTGTTGCAGGTCTTGTCGACGATGATGTCCTGCGGGGCGACGTCGATCTCCGGAACGATCTGGAATCCTGGACCAGAGCGCAGCAGGATTTCGGTGCCTTCGAGCCCAGCGCGCTTGCGGCGCCATGTCTCGTAGGGCGTCATGTCGGCCATGTCAGCCCGGTAGCCCTGCCTGGTGTGGATGACCCTGACACCGGCCTTGCGGGCGGCTGATATCAGCCGGCTCACGGTCGGCAGGATCGCCCTGAGCGGCGAGGGATCATATCCCTGCCTGGCGAAGTAGCCCGTCGTCGACAGGAAATCCTGCTGCAGGTCGATGACGATCAGCGCGGTGGTTTCGGCCATCAGCCTGCCGTCATAGGGAAAGTCGAAGGGCGTCGCCTTGATCATTTTTGGCTCCCGTTTTTCGATCGGCACTTGTTTGCTTGACGCAATTCCGAACGGAAAACCGTTTCACACTTTCCCTGGAATTGCTCCAGCGGTTTCGTATCAGCGCGACGACACCAGATGCTGGGCGTCATGCAGGCGCCGGTAGATGCCGCCGGCACGGATCAGTTCGCTGTGCGACCCCTGCTCGACGACGCCCGACTCCGAGACGACGACGATGCGGTCGGCGCCACGGATCGTTGCCAGCCGGTGTGCGATGACCAGCGTGGTGCGGCCCTCGGCAAGTTCGGCCAACGACTTCTGGATTTCACGCTCGGTCTCGGTGTCGAGCGCCGACGTCGCCTCGTCGAGGATCAAGATCGGCGGGTTCTTCAGGAACATGCGGGCGATCGCCAGCCGCTGCTTCTGGCCGCCGGACAGTTTGACGCCGCGCTCGCCGATGATCGTGTCATAGCCGGCCGGCAGGCCCGATATCATGCCGTCGAGCTGCGCCCGCCGCGCGGCATCGGCGATGGCGTCGTCGGAGGCGCCGAGACGGCCATAGGCGATGTTTTCGCGGATCGAGCCGCCGAACAGGAAGACATCCTGCTGGACGATGCCGATCTGGCCGCGCAGCGAGGCGAGCGTCATGTCCCTGATATCGATGCCGTCGATGCTGATCGCGCCGGCGCTGACCTCGTAGAAACGCGGCAGCAGCGAGCACATGGTGGTCTTGCCGGCGCCGGACGGGCCGACGAAGGCGATGGTTTCGCCGGCGTGGATGGTGAGATCGATACCCCTGAGCACCGGCTTGCCGTCGCCATAGCCGAAGCTGACACCGCGATATTCGATGTCGCCCTTGAGGCCGCCCACAGTCACGGCACCTGGCCGGTCGGCAATGTCGGGTTCGGTGTCGAGCAGCTCGGTGTAGCGCCGGAAGCCGGCAATACCCTTGGGATAGGTCTCGATCACCGAGTTGATCTTCTCGATCGGCCGTACGAAGACGCCGACCAAAAGCAGGAAGCCGACGAAGCCGCCATTGCTGAGGCCTCCCGTGATGACGAGATAGCTGCCGGCGATCATGACCACGAGCTGGATCAGCCTTATGCCCATATAGTTCAGCGAATTGCTGGCCGACATGATGCGGTAGGCGTCGAGCTTGGTCTGGCGGTAGCGCTGGTTGTCATGCGCGAACAGCGTGCGCTCATGCTCCTCATTGGCGAAGGCCTGGACGACGCGCATGCCGCCGACATTCTCTTCGATGCGGACGTTGAAATCGCCGACGCGCCGGTACAGCGCCTGCCAGTTGCGCTCCATGCGGTCGCCATAGCGCATCGTCACCCAGGCGATCAGCGGTACGATCACCGCCGTGATCAGCGCCAGATGCATGTTGACCGTGAACATCAGCACGAAGGCGCCAGCGAAGGTCATGATGGCGATGAACAGGTCCTCGGGGCCGTGATGGGCGATCTCGCCGATCTCCTCGAGGTCCTTGGTGACACGGCCGACGAGATGGCCGGTCTTGTGGTTGTCGTAGAAGCGGAACGAGAGTTTCTGCAGATGATCGAAGCTCTTGCGCCGCATCTCGGTCTCGATGTTGATGCCGAGCATGTGGCCCCAATAGGTGACGACCGCCATCAGCACCGTGTTGAGCAGATAGATCACCAGCAGCCCGGCAGACGCGATGATGATCAAGGTCCAGTCCTGCTGCGGCAGCAGCTGGTCGACGAAGGTGCGGACCGCCATGGGAAAGCCGAGTTCAAGCAGGCCGGCCAGCACCGCGCAGGAGAAGTCGAGCGCGAACAGCCCCTTCCAGGGCGCGTAGTAGGGAAGGAAACGTCTGATCATCGAGGTGAACCGCAAGCTGTCTTGACGGGCGCGGTGAGCGCGCCGGCCGTCATCGGTGGGCGCTGCTTACAATCGGCAGCGCAAGGGCGGCAATATGCCAGGACGGACTTCATTGCCTGCCTTTCCACATCAGCGCCATGAAATAGGGGCCGCCGACGAAGGCGGCGATGAGGCCGGCCGGCACTTGCCAGGGAAAGATCAGCGTCCGCCCTGCCCAGTCGGCGGCAACGAGGATCAGCCCGCCTGTCATGGCCGAGGCCAGAAGCTGCGGCACGGCGCGGCGGAGGCCGAGCATGCGTGCGAGGTGCGGCGCCATCAGGCCGACGAAGCTCAGCGGGCCGATGACCAATGTCGCGGTTGCGGTGGCCAATGCGGTGAGCGCAAGCAATGTGGCGCGAACGCGTCCCAGTCGCAGGCCAAGGCCACGCGCGGCGGTTTCGCCGAGCGGCAGTATATCGAGCCAGCGCGCGGTCAGCGGCGCCAGCGCGAGGACGGTGACCGCGACCGTTGCGGCGGTGAAGGCATCCGTTGGCGTTGCGCGATAGGTCGATCCCGACAGCCAGGCGAGCAGGAAGTCCATGCGCGGATCGCCGCTGGCCAGAAGCAGCGCGGCGAAGGCGGACGCGACCGTCGCAACGGCGACGCCGGCAAGCAGCAGCCGTTCCGGCGACAGGGCATTGCGTCGCCCGACCAGCACGACGATCGTCAGCGCCAGCAAGGCGCCCGCCAAGGCCGCGCCGAGCATTGTTGAGCGGTCGAAGCTGTCGCTGAGCAGCAGCAGCGCCAGCACGCCGAAAGAGGCGCCGCCGGAAATGCCCAGGACCTCGGGTGCGGCCATCGGGTTGCCGGTCATGCGCTGCATCAGCGTGCCGGCGACGGCGAGCAGGACGCCCGCCGACAGGGCGACGACGACGCGAGGCGCGCGCAGGGCAAGCAGCTCGGTCAAATCCGCGGATGCGATCCAGTGCCAACCGCCTGCGCCACGGCCAAAGCCGATGGCGAGGACAACCGCGAGGATGAGCGCCAGCAGGCCCGCGATCAACGGCAGGCCGTTTGTCGGCAGGCGTATCGACGACACCATGTCGGCCTGCCTTTCGGGGGTGGTTCGCATTCGCGGCAACAGGAACAGCAGCAGCGGCGCGCCGAGCAAAGCGGTCGCGGTGCCGGCGGGGGTTTCGCCGGTGAACGGCAGATGCTGCACCAGGCGGTCGGTGAGCCAGAGCAGGGCACCGCCGACCAGCGGCGACCAGACCAGACGGCGGCCAAGCGTGCGCGCTCCGGCCAGCCGCGCCAGCGCCGGGGCGGCGAGTGCCACGAAACCGATGACGCCGACCTCGGCGACGACCAGCGCGCTGAGCGAGACGGCGACTGTCATGCCGGCAAGGCGGATGACGGCCGGCCGGGTGCCGAGCGATGCCGCGCCGTCGTCGCTGAGGTCGAGCAGGCGTAGCGGTCGCCAGAGCAGGAGCGCGGCGCAGATGCCGGCCAGCAGCCATGGCGCCAGAACAAGGACCGCCGCGTCGCCATTCTGCACCAGCGAGCCGCTCTGCCAGATGAACAGCTCCTCGGTGTATTCGCGGTTGAGCGCCATCAGCAGCGCGCCGGCCGAGCCGAAAGTGAGGCTGACGACGAGGCCGGCGATGATGATCGACACTGGCGAAAAGCTGCGCCCGCGCGCCAGTGCGAAAACGGCTGATGTGGCGAGCGCGCCGCCAGCCAGCGCCACGCCTTCGCGGCCGCCTTCCAGCAGCCATGGTGCGTAGAGGGTGGCGGCCGCCAAAGCGAGGCTCGCTCCGGCATTGGTGCCGATCGTGGTCGGCTCGGCCAGCGGGTTGCGCAGCACATGCTGCATGATGACACCGGCGAGACCAAGTGCCGCGCCGGCCAGCATGCTGACGGCGACACGCGGGAGGAAGGCATAGCGATACAGCAACTGCGCTGGATCGGATGTGTCGGGAGCGGTGAGCGCCTGCCACCACAGGTGCGTCGGGAAAAGGTTGATGAGATCGAAGATGGTCAGCATCAGTGCCAGGCCCGCGGGCACGGCCACCAGCAGGATGAGCGCGCCGATGCCGTCGCGCTGTCGCGGCAGGGACATTGCCTGAGCGATCATGCCGCTGCCACGAATTCGGCGAAACGCGCGGCAGCAGTGAGACCGCCGAACGGCCAGACTGGCGGAATGGTCCGCACCTGGCCGTTCCGGACGCAGGGCAGATTGGCCCAGAGCGAGCTGCGGGCAATCCTGATCCTGACGTGCGGCGGGATCGGATCGAGCGAGATCAGTTGCGCCCCGCCGACGGCGACCAGTTCCTCGATGCCGACCGTCGAAAAACCCCATTCATTGGTGGCGCCGGTCCAGGCGTTGACGAGGCCGAGCCGGTCGAGGACATCCTGCGGCAGGCTGCCGGCGCCGTAGACGCGGACATGGCGATCGTCGAACATGCTGACGACGCAGACCGGTTTTTGCACCGCCCGCTCCAGCCT
>NZ_RZOM01000244.1:0-6563 GCF_003999175.1 Mesorhizobium sp. M7A.F.Ca.ET.027.03.2.1
ATCGCCATGCGGGCGCCGCGCGGCGAGCCTTGCGCGACACCGAGCAGCGAACCCATGCCGAGCTTATTCATTTCCTTCTCAGCCAATATCTCGACCTTGACGCCTAGCGCCTCGAGTTCCTTGGCGCGGGCAGCGAACTCGACCGGCCCAAGCACGTTTGCCGGTTCGTTGACGAGGTCGCGCGCCAGCAGGACGCCGTCTATCACCGCCTCGGCATCGGCGAAGGCCTTCTTCGCAGCGGCCGGATCGGCGGTGTGGATGGTCACCTTGACCGGCTTCTTCGGCTCTGCCTTGCTGTCGTCCTTGTCCTTCCTGGTCTTGTACTTATCGAAGGAATAGCTGCGCAGGAGAATGCCCGCGGCAAGGTTTGCCGCATCCTTCGCACTCGGCGAGGCGCCGGCCACATCGAGGACCACCGCCACTTCGGTCGCCTTGCGCAGCGACGCGGCAACGGTGCCGCCAAGCTTCAGCCACGCATATTCGTCCAGTCCCGACACCTTGCCGGTGCCTATCGCCACGAGTCTGTCGAGCGACGCTCCCTGCGGCGCCAGAACTTCCACCGTGCTGGCGAACTTGCCCATGAACTCAGCCACGGGAAAGGCGCGCTCCAATGTCTTGCCGGGATCGCCGGCCTTGGCGACGTCGCTCAGGCCGCCCTCATCCGCCGCGAACACGAAGACAGTGCCCTTCTTGTTTACCGCGCTCTGGGACCCGGAAAATTTGGCGAAGGCGATCGACGGTCTTTGATTCATCATGTCCTGCTTTCAGGGAATGCGCGACTTTTGGGGAAGCGGTTCGAAACGATGCGCGACATTTGGTCGTTTTCCGGCATTTGGCAAGACTTTGCCGAATTGGCATCCCATATGACCTATGGAATCGATGACGATTCGTCGCGGCACGGCCCCGCTTTTTGCCGCAACCTGTTGTTAACCATCGATGTTCGCCCTTTCTTATCCATTCCCGCCGACACTCCGCCCAGCCGGGGGGCGTAATGTGGGACAGAACCCGGATCGACCATCTGATGGAGCCAGTTGTGCAGGCGCTGCCGGACAGCTACCTTGTTCGGTGGCATGATGCCGTTCGAAAAATCGAGAAAAGCCTTCATGAAGGTCGTTGAACGCTACATCATGCGCCGCGCTTTCGTGGTCTTCATGGCCGCTCTTGTGTGGACGCTGGCGATCGTGTGGACGACACAGGTGCTGGCAAAGATCGATCTGGTGACAGACAGCGGCCAGTCGGCGTTGACCTTCTTCGAAGTCGCCGCCCTCATCCTTCCGTCCATCATCCCGATCGTGGTGCCTTTTGCGCTGGTGGTGGCAGTCGCACAGACACTCAGTGTGATGAATTCGGATTCCGAACTCGCCGTCGTCAACGCCGCGGGGGCCTCGCGCTGGACGATCGTACGGCCGATCATGTTGCTGGCGCTCGCCGCCGCCGTTTTTTCCTTTGCCGTCGACAACGGCATCGACCCTTACGCACGGCAGAAGAACCGGGCACTGGTGGCCTCGTCGCGCGCGGATCTGTTGTCGCTGATCATCCAGGAAGGCACCTTCCGCAAGATTGACGACGGGCTGTTCCTGCAGATCGGTGAGCGCCTTCCCGACAACCGGCTGGGTGGCATTTTCGTCGCCGATTCGCGCGAAGAAGGCGTCAACCTCGTCTACTACGCCAAGACCGGCAGCATCGTCGAACGCGGCGGTGAAAAGGTGCTGATGATGAATGACGGCGTCATCCATCGCAAAACGCTGACCGGCGATCTCTCCGTCATCCGCTTTACCTCCTATGCCTTCGACATGTCGGCCTTCATGGCGGCGGCTTCGGCGGTGACGCTCCTGCCCAAGGACCAGACGACGCAGTACCTGCTCAACCCGGGCGCCAACGACAAGTACTATCAGCAGAACCCCTACGAATACCGGGCCGAGGTCAACCAACGGTTCTCGGAATGGACCTATTCCATGGTTTTCGCGCTGATCGCGCTTGCGGTCGCCGGGGATGCGCGCTCGCACCGCGAGGCGCGCGTCAATCCGCTGATCACGGCGATCACGATATCGCTGTTCGTGCGTTGGCTGGGCTTTTTTGCCGCCAGCAAGGCGGATGAGATCCCGCAATATGCGTATATGGTCTATGGCGTGCCGATCGTGGCTTCCGCGGTGGCGATCTGGTTCATCGTCTCCAACCGAACACTGGAACTGCCGGTGACCTGGGCGGACTGGATGACAAACTTCGCCACGCGCATCGCTGACAGCTGGAATGCTTTCAAATTGCGTTTGTCCAGGCGCGGCGCATCAGGGCAAGGGGTCGGCTGATGGGCTGGACACTGGGCCGCTACTTCTTCTTCCGCTATGTGACGATCACCATCTGGTTCTTCATCGGCCTCCTGGCATTGGTGTTCCTGATCGACTTCACCGAGCTGTCCGGCCGCACCACCGGCCTGCCCGGCTTCACCTACGGCACGGCGGTAGCCATTTCAGGCCTCCGTATGCCGATGATCATGCTGCAGACGGTGCCGTTCGTCGGTCTCTTCTCGGCGATGGCGACGCTGGTGTCGCTGAACCGGCGCTACGAGCTGGTCATCGCCCGTTCCGCCGGTGTTTCCGCCTGGCAGTTCCTCTTGCCCTGCTGTATCGGAGCCTTGCTGTTCGGCGTCCTGTCGGTTGGCGTCATCAATCCACTCGCCGCGCACGCATTCTCCTGGTCCGAGCAGATCGAAACCCAGCTGCGTTCCGGCAAATCGAATACGGTCTCGGCCGATGCCGCGCCCTGGATCCGGCAGAAAACCAGTTCGGGCGACACCATCATCGGTGCGCGGGCCATCCTGAACCAGGGCCTGGAAATGGCCGATGTCGTATTTTTCATTCTCGACCCGCAAGGCAACATCGTCGAGCGCAAGGACGCCGCCCGTGCCTTCCTGTGCGACGGCTATTGGGAATTGCAGGACGTCAAGACATTCCAGAACGGCACGATCCAGGCATCGGCAACCGATCGCGTACCAACCAATCTAAAGCCCGAATTCGTGCAAGAGCGGCTGGCGCGCCCCGAAACCATCCCCTTCTATGACCTGCCCGGAAAGGTCGAGGTTGCCCGCTCTTTCGGCCTCAAGGCAAATGCTTTTGCCATGCAGTTTGATTCGCTCGTGGCGTTGCCGTTCCTTCTCGTCGCCATGACACTGATCGCGGCAACGGTTTCAATGCGATTTGCTAGGATGGGACAGTCGGCGACGATGATTCTGGGTGGCATCATCGCTGGCTTTCTGCTTTATGTCGTTTCGGTGCTGGTGAAGGCATTCGGCGTGGCGGGATTCGTGCCGACTGTCGTAGCCGCCTGGGTACCGGTCATGGTGGCTATGTTCTTCGGGGTGACTTTCCTGCTATACAAGGAAGACGGCTAGTGAGGGAGGCGTTTTTGCCCAGCAACAGGCAGGCCGGTTTGGCGCGCCTCTATGCGGCGACCGCCTTGGCGTGCGTGCTTGCCTACGCCATTCCGGCACCGGCGCTTGCGCAGGACGTCGGCGACATGGCAACATCGGTTCCGGCCGGCTCGCAAATGCTGCTGGCGGCCGATACGCTGGTCTACAACAACGACAACCAGACCGTGACCGCCGTCGGCGGTGTGCAGATCGACTATGGTGGCAATCGCCTTGTCGCCCAGCGCGTCGAATACAACCGCAACACCAAGCGGATGGTCGCGAGCGGCAACGTCGAAGTTATCAACAGCGACGGCACCAAGATCAATTCGCAACATATCGACATCACCGATGACTTCGCCGACGGCTTCGTCAATGCGTTGCGGGTCGAAACCATCGACAAGGCCTATTTCGCCGCCGAAAGCGCAGAACGCATGGGCGGCGTGCTGACCACCTTCCACAATGGCGTCTACACCGCCTGCGAGCCGTGCGAGGATAAGCCGGATAAAGCGCCGACCTGGCGCGTCAAGGCCAAGAAGATCATCTGGAACGGCGAGAAGAAGACGGTTCGCTTCGAGAATGCGAATTTCGAGTTCTTCGGTTTTCCGCTTGCCTATCTGCCTGCATTCGAAATTGCCGACCCGACGGTGAAGCGCAAGAGCGGCTTCCTGATCCCGAGCATCATCTACAAGAGCGATCTCGGCGTCGGCGTGAAAGTCCCCTATTATCTCGCATTGGCGCCGACCTACGACCTGACCGTCACCGGTACCGGCTATACCAAGCAGGGCTTCCTCGGTGAGGCCGAGTGGCGTCAGCGCTTCGACAATGGCGAGTACAGCTTGAAGATCGCCGGGATACACCAGCAGAATCCCGACGCCTTCCTCGACACCACTGCCTTCCCATCCAGCTCTGGCCACAACGTCAATTCGGGCAGCGCCGGCGATCCCAACAAATTCCGCGGCATGATGGGTACCCAGGGGCAGTTCGCCATCAACTCACGCTGGAACTTCGGCTGGGACGTGCTGCTGCAGACCGACAAGAACTTCTCGAACACCTACGGCATCGACAAGTACAATAGCAGCGTCCACCAGTCGTCGGTCTACTTGACGGGTCTCAACGGCCGCAACTATTTCGACGTGCGCGCCATGCATTTCGATGTGCAGGAAGATACGCCTGACGACAACGCCTCTGCGCGAAGCGGACAACAGCCTTGGGTGCTTCCGTCGCTCGACTATGCCTATATTCCTGATGCCTCGGTGGCCGGCGGCCAGTTGTCGCTCAATGTCAACGCGCGTGTCATCCGCCGCGACGAGCTCGATGATACTTTCTCCACCCCCATACAGCGTGTCCCTGGTATCGAAGGCGAATCCGGCCGTCTCACCGCCGAGGCCGAGTGGAAGCGGAGCTTCGTCACCGATGGCGGGCTGGTGCTGACACCATTGCTCGCGCTGCAGGGCGACGTTGATTATCTCAACGCGTCGTCGGCTTCGCTAAACGCCGTCAACCAGATGGCAGCAAATTTGAGCGAGCAGGCCGATATGCGCTCGTCATTTGCTCGTTACATGGCAACCGCAGGCCTCGAGATGCGTTGGCCGGTGCTGTTTTCCATGGCCAGCGGGTCCAGCCACGTTATCGAGCCAATGGCGCAGGTCTTCATGCGCCCGAACGAGCAATATGTCGGCGGTCTCGCAGTACCCAATGAAGACGCCCAAAGCATGGTCTTCGACGCGACCACCTTGTTCGAACGCGACAAGTTCTCCGGTTACGACCGCGTAGAAGGCGGTTCGCGCGCCAATGTCGGCTTCCGCTATTCCGGCTCGTACAACAATGGCTGGGGCACCAATGCCATTTTCGGCCAATCCTATCAGATCGGCGGCGAGAACTCGTTCGCCGCGCCGGATCTGGTCAATGTCGGCGCCAACTCCGGCCTCGACACGGCCAAATCCGATTATGTCGGCCTGTTCGGCATCAACAGCCCCAACGGCTTCGCGGCCTCGGTCAGCGGCCGTTTCGACGAACAGAGCTTCGAGGTTCGCCGCGCCGAGGTGAAGGCCGCCTATTCCGGCCTGCCTGTGTCGCTGAGCGCCAAATACGCCTTCATCCAGGCCCAGCCACTGTACGGCTTCACCACCGACCGCCACGAAGTCACACTTGGTGCATCCACGCATCTGGCCGAAAACTGGCGCGTTTTCGGCACAGGAACCTACGACCTGCAGCAAAGCCTGCTGGTCAAGGACGGTGTCGGCTTCGCCTACAACGATTCCTGCTTCACTTATCTGATGACCTACTCGCAGTCGCGCGATCTGAACACCAGGGAGGTGTCGCAGACCATCGGCTTCAATCTGTCGTTCCGCACCCTCGGCGAATTCGGCTCGTCGACCAGTGCCATCGACACGATCCAGTAACAATCGGCGACATCGTTTCGCCGCATAGGGCTGGCACGGATTTCGCGCACCTGGAAAGATGAAATTGGGCGGGACCGGGATAGAATTGGGATACCAACGATGAGGAAATACCTCTTTTCAGCAGGTTTCGCGTTGCTCGTGGCGGCGACGTCCGTGTCGATCACTGCAATGACGCCGCCGGCTTTCGCCAGCGAGATCAAATACGTCGTCAACAACATTCCGGTCACCACCGGCGACATAGCCCATCGCGCCGCCTTCCTGAAGCTGCAGCGCAAGAAGGGCGATGCCGGCCAGGAAATGATCGACCAGACGCTGCGTATGGCCGAGGCCAAGCGGCTTGGCATCCGCATCAGCGACGCACAAGTCGAGGCGGCGTATCAGCGCTTTGCCTCGAGCAACAAGATGCAGCTCAGCCAGCTTGACGGCGTCATGGAGAAGTCAGGCGTCACCAAGAGCCACTTCAAGGAATTCATCCGCGCCCAGATGGCCTGGAACCAGGCTTTGAGCGCGCGCTACCGTTCTGGCGACGGCACCGGTGCCGTCAGCGAGCAGGATCTCGTGAGAAAGATGCTCGAAAAAGGCGGCGCCAAACCGAGCGCCACCGAATACATGCTGCAGCAGGTCATCTTCGTGGTTCCGGCGGCTGAACGCAGCGCCACGCTGGGCAAACGCAAGCGCGAGGCCGACGCCATGCGCACCCGCTTCAACGGCTGCAACACGACGCGCGAATTCGCCAAGGGCCTGATCGACGTCAC
>NZ_RZOM01000245.1:0-6563 GCF_003999175.1 Mesorhizobium sp. M7A.F.Ca.ET.027.03.2.1
GTTATAGATGGTCTGCGGCGCATCGAGCTGCTGGATGACGCCGCCCTTCATCACCGCGATGCGGTCGGCCAGCGTCATCGCCTCGATCTGGTCGTGGGTGACGTAGATCATGGTGTTCTGCAGCTTGCGATGCAGCAGCTTGATCTCGACGCGCAGTTCGGCGCGCAGCTTGGCATCGAGATTGGACAGCGGCTCGTCGAACAGGAACACGTCGACATCGCGCACCAGCGCCCGTCCGATGGCGACGCGCTGGCGCTGGCCGCCGGAAAGTGCGGCCGGCTTACGCTGCAGCAGCGGTTCGATCTGCAGGATCTCAGCCGCCCGCGCGATCCGCTTGGCGATCTCTTCTCTTGGCGTGCCGGCGACACGCAGCCCGAAGGACAGGTTCTTCTCCACCGTCATTTGCGGATAGAGCGCATAGGACTGGAACACCATGCCGATGCCGCGGTCCTTGGGCTCTTCCCAGGTGACGTTCTTGCCCTTGATGAAGATGCGGCCCTCGGAAACGTCGAGCAGGCCGGCAATGCAGTTGAGCAAGGTCGACTTGCCGCAGCCGGACGGCCCGAGCAGCACGATGAACTCGCCATCGGCGACATCGAGATTGAGCGTCTCCAGGACGGTCACCGCACCGAAGTTCAGCGACAGGTCCTGGATCGAAACGCTGGTATCATTGGCTGCCGTCATCGCCGTCACCCCTTCACCGCGCCGGCGGCGATGCCGCGTACGAAAAGCTTGCCGGAAATGAAGTAGACGATGAGCGGCACAAGCCCGGTCAGGATGGTTGCGGCCATGTTGACGTTGTACTCCTTCACGCCTTGCACCGAATTGACGATGTTGTTGAGCTGCACCGTCATCGGATAGGTGTCGGGGCGGGTGTAGACGACGCCGAACAGGAAGTCGTTCCAGATGCCGGTCACCTGCAGGATGATGGCGACGACGAAGATCGGCAGCGACATCGGCAGCATGATGCGCAGGAAGATGCCCCAGAAGCCGGCGCCGTCGACGCGTGCCGCCCGAAACAGCTCTTCCGGCATCGAGGCGAAATAATTGCGGAACAGCAGCGTCAGGATCGGCATGCCGAAAATGGAATGGACGATCACCAGCCCGCTGAGGCTGCCATAGAGGCCGATCTCGCGCAGGATGATGACGATCGGATAGATCATCACCTGGTAGGGAATGAAGGCGCCGACGATCAGGATGATGAAGAACGTATCGGCGCCCTTGAAGCGCCAATTGGCCAGTGCATAACCATTCACCGAGGCGATGGCGATCGACAGCAGCACCGACGGCACGGTGATGCGCACCGAATTCCAGAAACCGCGCGAGAGCCCGTCGCAGTTAAGGCCGGTGCAGGCCGTTGACCACGCCTTGACCCACGGCTCGAAGGTGATCTCGAGCGGCGGTGAGAAAATGTTGCCGAGCCGGATCTCCGGCATGCCCTTGAGCGAGGTGACGATCATGACATAGAGCGGCAAGAGGTAGTAGACCGCCATGACGAACAATGTGCCGTAGAGGAAGACGTTGCGGCGCGAAATCATGCGGCGCGGCTTTGGACCGTAGGGCCCTGCGATGTCCTGGCGCGCGCCGGCGGCAACGCTTGCTTGAGCGGTGATGTCTGCAATGCTCATTTGCGTCGCCCGAACTCGAGATAGGCCCAAGGCACGATGACGATCACCACCGAGAGCAGCATCATGGTCGAGGCGGCAAAACCCTGGCCGAGGTTCTGGGCGAAGAACATATAGTCGTAGACGTATTTGGCCGGCACTTCGGATGCGATGCCCGGGCCGCCGCTGGTCTGGGCCACGACCAGGTCATAGACCTTGACGATGCCGGAAGCGATGATGACGAGCGTGGTGATGAAGACCGGCCGCATCATCGGGATGACGATGAACAGATAGGTCTTCCACATCGGGATCCCATCCACGCGCGCCGCCTTCCAGATGTCTTCGTCGATGCCGCGCAGGCCGGCCAGCATCAGGCACATGATGAGCCCGGTGCCTTGCCACAGCGCAGCGATCGATATGCCGTAGATGACGATGCTGGAATTATAGAGCGGGTCGAAGCTGAAGCTCGTCCAGCCTAAGTCCCGCACGACATGCTGGATGCCGAAATCCGGATTGAGCAACCACTGCCAGACCAGGCCGGTGACGATGAAGGAGAGCGCGAAAGGATAAAGGAAGATGGTGCGGAACGTGTCCTCGAAGCGGATCTTCTGATCGAGCAGCGCGGCAAGCAGAAAACCGATGACCAGCGAGAACACCAGCGAGATCGCGCCGTAGATCAACAGGTTCTCGATCGAGATCAGCCAGCGCGGCGCCGCCCACAGCCGGTAATACTGGTCTAGTCCGACGAAATTCAGCCGCGGCAGGAGCTTCGAATTGGTGAAGGAATAGAGCACCGTCCAAACGGTGCCGCCGACGAAAACCACCATGGCGGTGAGGATCATCGGGATCGAGGCGACCTTCGCATTGAGGTTGCGGAACAGAAGGTTGGGGCGTGCGCTCTTGCTCATCTCGTCAGCCGGCTGGGTAAGGGCGGTGCATTCCCGGCCCTGCATTCGCAAGGCCGGGAGCGAGGCGGGTTGCCTCCAGCGTCAGTCCGCCGAAGCGATGAGGTCGGCGAAGCGCTTCTGCGCGTCTTCGACGGTCAGTTCCGGCTTGGCGAAGAATTCGGCGAAAAGGTCTTCCTTCTGTTTCTGGGTGTCCTGCGAAAGCAGTTGGTCCGTCCACGGCATGACGGCGCCCTTGGCAAGGATGGCGAGGCCCTTCTTCATGCAATCGTTGGCCGCATTGAGATCGACGTCGCCGCGCACCGGCAGGGATCCCTTCTTCAGATTGAAGGCAACCTGCGTCTTGGGATCGAGCAGCGTCTCGGCCAGCACCTCCTGCGCCTTGCTCTTGTCGGCATCCTTGAGCAGCGGGAAGTAGAAGGCGTCACCGCCCGTGGCTATTACCTCGTTCAGCCCAAGGCCTGGCAGGCAGGTGTAATCCTTGCCCGCGGCCTTGCCGGCAACCTGAAACTCGCCCTGTGCCCAGTCGCCCATGATCTGGCCAGCGGCCTTGCCGGTGATGACCAGGTTGGTCGCCTGGTTCCAGTCCTGCACATTGGTGTTCTTCGCCATCTTGCGGGCATCGTCCGCGGCCTTGAAGACCTTGGCGACTTCGGGCCCGGCGGCGAACTTGGCATCCTTGTCCTTGTAGACCTTGAGGAATGTGTCCGTGCCGCCCACAGCCGCAAGCAGGACGTCGAAGGCACCGGAGGATTGCCAGGCCTGTCCGCCGACGGCGAGCGGGATGATGCCGGCCTTTTCCAGCGCCGGCGCTGCCGCCACGAATTCATTCCAGTCCTTCGGCAACGGCACGCCAGCCTTCTCGAAGGCCTCGTTGGACAGCCACAACCACTGCCAGGAATGGATGTTGACGGGCACGCAATAGATCTTGCCGTCGATGGTGCAGCCGTCGAGCAGGCTCTTCGGCCGGACGACATCAGTCCACTTGCCCTTGGTGGCGACGTCGGTGAGGTCGCGCATCAGGCCGGCCTGCACCAGTTCTTCCGCCTGCCGGCCATGGTTGAATTGCGTGGCGCCCATCGGATCGCCACCGGTGATGCGGCTGATCATGATTGGCCGCGCCGTGCCGCCGGAGCCGGCAATGGCGCCGTCCACCCAGTGGTTGCCGGTCGCATCGAATGCCTTGGCAAGTTCCGCAACCGCCGCCGCCTCGCCGCCCGACGTCCACCAATGGGTGACTTCCAGGTCCGTCGCGGCCGCCTGGCCGGCAAACTGCAACGCGGCCGTCGCTGCCAGCGCAGCGGTCAAAAGTTTGTATCGCATTTCGGCTCCTCCCAGAATCTGAAACGTTACAGATTTTCGATACGGCAATTGCGCGGGCTGTGCAACCCATCAACGAAGCACCCTCGATATTTTTTCGGGCTGCGAACAAATTCGCATGGATGATCGCGCTTCTCATGCACTGCAGCAAGGTTTGCTGCGGCGCAAACACCGAAATGCCGCCTGATACGGGCAAAAAGGCGGCGGCAGAGGCAATTTCTCCTGGAATCCCAAGCGTTTCGCAAAAGAACCATCCACCTCGTGGGCGAGGGACATGTAACTCGATATGGCAATCTGTAACGTTTCAGTGTATTGAGACTTTACCGGGGCTGGAACGCATATCGTATCGCCATGACGGCGATTGCCGACATGGCTCGCGGCTGCTATGCGCCTGACGGGCGGGACGAATGGACAGACAGCGTACGGACAAGAGCGGGGAGACCTCGGCACAGGGACGGCCGACGTTGAAGACGCTTGCCTTCATGACCGGGCTCGGCGTCACCACCGTGTCACGCGCCTTGAAGGATGCCCCGGAAATCGGCGCCGAAACCAGGCGCCGCGTCCAGCTCGTCGCCAAGCAGATCGGCTACCGGCCGAACCGCGCCGGCGTGCGTCTGCGCACCGGCAGGACCAATGTCATCAGCCTCGTGCTCAACACCGACCGCGAGATCATGAGCTTCGTCTCGGACATCATCTACGGCGTTTCGGAAGTGCTCGCCGAAACGCCCTATCACCTGATCGTCACGCCCTATTCCCGCTCGCAGGATCCGATGGAGCCGATCCGCTATCTCGTCGAGACCGGCTCGGCCGACGGAGTCATCATTTCGCGCACCCAACCGAACGATCCGCGCGCCCGCTACATGCTTGAGCACGGCATGCCCTTTGCCACGCATGGCCGCACCGACATGGGCCTCGTCCATCCCTACCATGACTTCGACAACCATGTTTTCGCGATGGAAGCCGTGCGCCGCCTGGCGAGTATGGGCAGGCACAAGCTGGCGCTTCTGTCGCCTCCGCCCGGGCTGACCTATTATGGCCACACGCTGAACGGCTTTGCCGATGCGCTGAGCGAGGTCGGAGCCAGCGAAATTCCGTTCAACACCGTTTCCGTCGATCACACGATCGAGCAGATCAGGACCAGGACCGCGCAGGTGATGCGCCGCGAAAACAGGCCGGACGGCTTCGTCAGCAGCGCTGCCGCCGCGACACTGGCGATCGTCGCCGGCATCGAGGATGCCGGCCTCAAGCTTGGCCGCGACGTCGATGTCGTGTCCAAGCAGTCGTCGGACCTGTTGCACCTGTTCCGGCCGGAATTGCTCGTCGTCAACGAGAACTTCCGCCTGGCCGGCTCCGATCTCGCCCGCTCCGTGCTCGGCTGGATCGGCGGCGCCGCACCCGGCTCGTTGCAGCGCCTTGTCGCCACCAGCGAGGTTCGGGCGTTCAGCCCGCCGGTTTCCGTTTAGGCCCTTGGGCTAGCCAGCCGCACCGCTTCCCCACGGCCCATGGAACGCGCCCTTGTCGTCGATGCGCTCGAAGCCGTGCGCGCCGAAGAAGTCGCGCTGCGCCTGGATCAAGTTCGAGGTGCCGCGGCCCTGGCGGTAGCTGTCGAAATAGGCAAGTGCGGAAGACAGCGCCGGCACCGGCGAACCGGCCTCCGAAGCCCTCGCCACGATGCGGCGTAGCGACGGATGCGCCTCCTGCATCAGCGCGATGAAGGCCGGGGCCATCAGGAGGTTGGTCGAGGCGCCGCCCTTGCTGAAGGCTTCCGCCATGGTGTCGAGCATCTGCGAGCGGATGATGCAGCCGGCGCGCCAGATCCTGGCGATGGTCGGCATCGGCAGGTTCCAGTTGAATTCCTTGGAAGCGCCGCTCATCACCGCGAATCCTTGGGCGTAGGCGGCGATCTTGCCGGCGAACAGCGCCAGTTCCAGATCTTTCAGCAGGGCATCCTTGTCACCTGAAATCTTCGTCACGCCGGCGTTGCCATAGGCCTTTTCCGCCGCCAGCCGCTCGTCCTTGATCGATGATAGAACGCGTGCCGCCACCGCCGCCTCGATCGCCGTCGCCGGAATGCCGAGTTGCTGCGCCTCGATGACCGACCATTTGCCGGTGCCCTTCTGGCCGGCGCGGTCGAGGATGATGTCGACCACCGGCTTGCCGGTCTTCGGATCGTCTGATGCCAGCACCTTGGCGGTGATCTCGATCAGGTAGGAATTGAGCCGGCCCTTGTTCCAGTTGGAAAACACCGTGCCGATGTCCTTCGGCCCCATGCCCAGGCCGTCGCGCAAGATGCCGTAAATTTCGGCGATCATCTGCATGTCGGCATATTCGATGCCGTTGTGGATGGTCTTGACGAAATGCCCGGCGCCGTCGGTGCCGAGCCATGCCGCGCAGGGTTCGTCCTTGAACTTGGCGGAGATCGCCGTCAGCACCTTCTCGACGCGCTTCCACGAGTCCTCCGTACCGCCGACCATGATCGACGGCCCGTGGCGCGCGCCCTCCTCGCCGCCGGACACGCCCATGCCGATGAAGGTGAGATCCGAGCCGGAAAGCTCGGAGAAGCGCCGCATCGTGTCGCGGAAATTGGCATTGCCGGCGTCGATGACGATGTCGTTGGCCGACAGAACGCCGCGCAGAGCCGCGATCTGTTCGTCGACCGGCTTGCCGGCCAGCACCATGATGATGATCGGGCGCGGCGGCCGGATCGCGGCGGCAGGCTCTTCCAGGCTGTAGC
>NZ_RZOM01000246.1:0-6559 GCF_003999175.1 Mesorhizobium sp. M7A.F.Ca.ET.027.03.2.1
ATCCCGAGCAGGATTCCTTCGTGGACGGGTTGACCGAAGACCTCATCACCGACCTGTCCAGGATCTCCGGCCTGTTCGTCATCGCCCGCAACTCGACCTTTGCCTATAAGGGAAAAGCGATGGACGTGCGCGAGATCGCCGGGGATCTTGGCGTGCGCTACCTGCTGGAAGGCAGCGCACGACGCGCCGCGGGGCGCGTGCGCATCAACGCACAGCTGGTCGACGCGGTGAGCGGCGATCATCTGTGGGCGGAACGCTTCGATCGCGGCCTGGAGGATATCTTTGCCGTTCAGGACGAGGTGACGGCCAAGATCGTGGAAGCGCTGCTTGGCCGGCTGCGCGCGCCGCCGCCGCGCAATCGGCCGCGAAATCTGGAGGCCTATGACCTCTGCGTGCGGGCGCGCAAGCTGATCGACGACTCGCCGCAGATGGCGCAGGAAGCGCATCTGATGCTGACGCGCGCGGTGTCGCTCGATCCTGATTACGCCGAGCCCTATCGCTGGCTTGCCATGAACCACTGGATGGGACAGGTGCATTGGGGCGGACCAACCGAGGCTGCCCGCAGCGTTGCCCTGGAGCTGGCGCGCAAGGCCGTGGCGATCGATCCCAACGATGCCGGCTGTCGCTGGATCCTGGCTTATCTGCTTGCCTATGAGCGCAGTTTCACTGAAGCGGATGCGGAATTCGCCAAGGCGATCGAGCTCGACCCGAACGAGGCCGACACCTGGGCGGCATTGTCCGACATCGCCGTCCTGTCCGGCCGGGTCGAAGAGGGCCTCGAGCACATCAGCAAGGCGTTCCGGCTGAACCCGTTTCCAGCGAGCTGGTACTATCTGACGCTCGGCCAGGCGCAATATGCGGCGCGCGACTACCAAGCCGCTATCGAGACGTTGCGCCGTGACGAGACCTATCGCACAAGCTCACGCCGTTTCCTGGCCGCAAGCCTGGCCCAACTCGGCCGGCTCGACGAGGCGCGCGCGGAGGCCGAGCTGTTTCTCGTCGGCAACCCGCATTTCACAACCCATCACTGGGCGACGACCGAGCCATTCCGCGACGCCGCTACGCTCGAGCATTTCGTCGATGGTTTTCGCAAGGCCGGTCTTCCGGAGTGACGCGCCGGTATTCGGCCTGCCCGCAGCAAAACGACGTGGCTAACCCGGGTCTAGGCATGGGCATGATCTCGGTGGCGCGAGACCTTCTCGCGGTTGCCGCAGGTGCGCATGCTGCACCAGCGCCGCTTGCCGCCTCGCGACGTATCGAGGAAAAGCCAGCCACAGCGAGGGCAGGAATGCAGCCTGTCGCGCGGCAGGGTGAAGAACGCTTCAATGGACAGCATGGCCAGCAAGGCGGTGACGGCGTCCGGGTCCCGCCACCGGGCAAGGGCAAGCTTCGGCCTGGTGCCATCCAGTTCGATAGAGCCGGCGGCAAGCGAGCTTGCCGTGCGCGAGAACAACAAACCGAGCGGTTCGACCGCAGACGGTTTGCCCGCGGCGATTGGCTCGAAAACCTGAAATGACGCCTCCCGCATTTCGCGGACACCTTCCACGAACCGCCCGTCCGCTATCTCGGCAACGGCCTGCGCCTGTCGATCGTCGGCAAGCCCTGAGGCGCTGAACCAGTTCGCAACATCCCGGACGGATTTGAAGAGTTCATTGTCTGCTGCCGGCACCCGCCGGTCGAACACGGCGTTCGACAGGTCCAAGGCGGGATGCCCGCCTATGAAGTGATCCGGCACCCATTCGGTGTATGCATCGCCCATGGAACATAACCTCATCAACCGCATTATACGGTTACATGATGTAACCACTATCACAGGGATATGTGGTGTCAAACCCATAGCGCCGCCAGGTCGGCGCGGACCACTGGGAGAGAGAGGATGTGCAGCAATCGTTACAAGACCTACCACGAAACCATCAATGTCGACGGCCTCGACATCTTCTACCGTCATGCCGGCGACCCCGGCAGACCGGCAATCCTGCTGCTGCACGGATATCCGACTTCGTCGCACGTCTATCGCAATGTCATCGAACCGCTGGCGGAAACAGCCTATGTGGTGGCGCCGGACCTGCCCGGTTTCGGCTTTTCGTCCGCCCCTTCCATCGATGCCTATGACTACACGTTCGAGAACCTGGCCAACACGATCGAAGCCTTCGTCGAGGCCCTCGGCATGCAGCGATTCTTCCTCTACATCACCGACTTCGGCACGCCTGTCGGCTACCATCTCGCCACACGGCAGCCGGATCGCATCCTCGGCCTGATCGCGCAGGACAGCAATGCTCATGACGAGGGGCTGGGACCGGAATGGGACGCGCCGAAGGCATTCTTCGCCGAACCGACTGAAGAAAACCGCGCCAAACTGCCGGACTGGATGAATTTCGAGGGGACCCGAAATCAATATATCGGCGGTCTCCCCGAGCGTCTGAAGGTGTTGTTTCCGCCCGAGGGTTGGTATCTCGATACGGAGCGCCTGGCGAGGCCCGGCAACACCGACATTCAGTTCGAACTCTTCACCGATTATGGCTCGCACATCGCGCGCTTCCCGGCCATCCAAGCCTATCTCCGCGACCAACAGCCAGCATGCCTCGTGCTGTGGGGACGGCACGACGCCTTCTTCGCGCTGGACGAGATCATGGCCTACAGCCGCGACCTCGACGCAGTCGAAATCCATGTCTTTGAGAGCGGACACATGCTTCTCGAAACGCATCATCGCCAATGCGCGGCTCTCATCGCTCACTTCATGCACGAGGTGGAGACTGGGGTCTTTCGCGATCCTGCAGGACGCTGAACGTCGGCGCTCAAACCGCCATTTCGATGGGCTCGGCAAGCCGGGGATTGGCCCGCGCGGCGATCAGGCAGCCGGCGACGATCAGGCATGCTCCGGTCAAGGTGGTCCAGGTCGCCTCCTCGCCGAAGAAGAACCAGCCGAGCGCGACCGCCCAGATGAAGGCCGAGTATTCCGTCGGGATCAGATATTGCGCTTCGGCGCGGGCGTAGGACCAACTCATCAGGAACTGCCCGGCAAGCGACAGCACCGTCACCCCGGCCAAAGGAAGCCAAAGATTACTCGGCAGGGCGACGGCGAGCCAGGGTGCCGCGAGGCCGAGCAGGATGGCAACGCAAAGGTTCTGGAACAGCATGATCTCGATCGGCTTGGCCAACTGCGCCTGTTGCCGGGCGAGGATGAGATTGTAGCCGTAGAACACCGTCGATACGAGCACCGCCGCCGTGCCGAGCATGGCATCTTGCGAATAGTCTGACTGCCCGAACTGGCCGGCCATGATGATGGCGACGCCGGCAATGCCGGCCAGCGATGCCCAGACAGCCTGGCGCCGAATCCGTTCGCCCAGCAGTAGCGCGGCGAGAAACAGGGCAAACAAGGGCGCCACGAAACTGAGCCCGATCGCCTCCGCGAGCGGCAGCCTGGCCAAGCCCCAGAAGAAGGATATCAGGACGACGCCGACAACCGCGGCACGCAGCGCATGCAGCCTCAGCACCGGAACGGTTGGCTTTAAGCGCGGTCCCGCCAGCCAGGCCGCGCCCGCGACCACGGTCGCGACCATGCTGCGCCACAGCAAGGTGTTGTAGACGCCGACCGCGATGACCAGGATCTTCATCGCTGCATCCATCCCGGACAGCAGGAAGATCGCCATCGCGCATACGAGCACCGGGATCATCGGGGAAACGGCGCCGGTCAGGCTGGATGTCTTCACGGCTTCACTCATGTGACGGATTGCAGCCGGATATATCAGGGCAAAGGGCGCGACCAGATGGCAGTCCCGTCGATGTAGCAGTCCAACCCCGATTGGCGTCGTGTTCGCGGCTTTCGCGACATCCGGATATCAGCACCATACCGACGAGTTGGACGAGGCAGACCGCCTCGCCGACTGCATCATCCGGTCACGGCAGGCGACGCACGCACACATGGCATAGATCGAATTGACGGGGCGGGTTGCCGACGCGGCTGGCCCGTCGCATGTTGTCGATTGTTTACAGACGGATCGGAAAAAATGCGCCGCATAGCTTCAGGCGACCTTTATCAGACCTACGATCTTGGTGACTTGCGCATCACCTCCTTGCGCGATGGCTATGTCGACATGCCGATCGGACGGCTTCGGCAACGCGGCGACAAGCCATTTGGCGATGAATTGCCGCAACAAGTCGCGTTGGTTGCTGGTCAACTCAGGCTTTCCGTCAATGCCTTCGCGATTGACGATGGAAACGGGATCATCCTGATCGACACCGGCGCCTCGAACGCCTGGCATCCCACCATGGGCCGACTTCCCGAGGCGCTGGACGAAGCCGGCATCGATGCCGGACGAGTCCGTACCGTCTGCTTCACCCACACGCATCTCGACCACATCCATGGTCTTGTGCTTGCCGACGGCCGCGACGCTTTCCCGCGCCTGGCGCGCTTGCTCGTTCCCGGGGAAGAACTCGGCTTTTTTCGCGCCGAAGCGCGGCTCGAACGATTTCACGGCATGGCAGAAGCCTTCGAAGCCGGAGACCGTATCGGGACACATGTCGACATTGTCGACGCTCATGGCCATGAAGCGGGACATAGCTGCTTTTGCGTTTCGAGCGGCGGCGAACGCGTTCTGATTTGGGGTGACACCGTTCACGTCCCATCGCTTCAGTTCGATCGACCTGAGGTGACGTGGGAATTCGACGCCGATCAGGACGAGGCGCGCGAAAGCCGGTTGCGGTTGCTGGCGCTTGCAGCCGACGAACATTGTTTCGTTGCCGGCGCGCATCTGGATTCGCCCGGCATCGGCCGCGTCGTCCGATCCGGTGCCAGCTTTCAATTCGAGCCGCTATAATTGAAAAAGGGCGACGCAAGCGCCGCCCCGGATCCTTGCGAGGATAACTCGAATTGGCGGTCAGGCCGCCTTGACTTCCTCGGCAACGGCGTCGGCCTGACGCGCTGCCTTGAGCACCTTGGCCCACCACGCAACATCGTTGACCAGCGCGGTGGCGGCCTGGTTCAGATGCTCGAGGTCTTCCAGCTTCTTCTCGCCCTGGCGGACGGCGAGGAAATCGCCCCAGGCGATATGGACGGCCGACTTGACCGGCGCCATCTGCAATTCGACGGCATACAGTCTAAGCTGTTCGACGGCACGCGAGCCGCCGACGCTGCCATAACCGACGAAGCCGGCCGGCTTCTTGTTCCATTCATTGGCGGCGTAGTCGATGGCGTTCTTCAGCACGGCCGTCGGGCCATGATTGTATTCGGCGGCGGTGAAGATGAAGCCGTCGAATTCGGCGACCTTCTTCTGCCAGCGCTGTGCCACTTCGTTCTGCGACGGCGCCCAGGCGGAGGATGCGACCTCGTCGAAGAACGGCAGCGGGAAGTCGCGCAGGTCGACGATCTCGACATCGATGTCGGCATGCGACTTGGCGATTTTGGCGATCCACTGGGTTGGCACATCGGCGAAACGAGCGGCGCGCGTCGATCCGACGACGATGGCAATTTTGGGTTTGGACATAAGGGCTCTCCTTGCACGAAGTACTGGTATCATTTGGATACCTGCGCTATATGAGATACTGCAAACGCGATGCACAAGAAGGCACTTTTTTGTTACCGAGGCACCCACACCGCTCCGAAGACTGCCGCGCCATCTCGGAAATCCTGCAGCGCGTCGGCGACAAATGGACCGTTCTGGTCGTCGGCAAGCTGGGCGACGGACCGCTGCGTTTCAACGAATTGCGCGCAGCCGTCGGCGGCATCTCGCAGAAGATGCTGACCACCACCTTGCGCGGGCTGGAGCGTGACGGCTTCGTCACCCGCACCGTGTTTCCAACCATTCCGCCGCGCGTCGATTATGAGCTGACCGAGCTCGGCCACGAGCTGCTGATCCCCGTCAGCGCACTGAGCGAATGGGCGCGTGCGAACACCATGCGCGTCAAGGCGGCGCGCGAAAAATTCGACGACGCCCGCGTCTGAAACCCTTGCGCCGCAAGGGATTCAGACCCGCACGCAACATCCGGCTTGCCTGATCGGAAATTCTATCTCGGCTGCGCGGATCGTTGCTCGAATGCACGCGCCATTTTGGCTGGTGGATCGCCGCTCATGCCGTCCGCTGACGGCTGCCGCTCAGGCTCCTGATGTGCGGACATCGCATCGCGCGGCGCCACAGCTATCACACCGTGCGCCCTGCTCGCCGGGAGCCTGTTCCCAATGCGTGCAGGCACTGCGCGAGATATCTTCCTTCACCTCCGCGTAAGCGGTCACGCCGAGCAGGCATGTCGTCGCGACCAGGGCTGCCACGAGCCAACCGTTCAGCAGATGTTGACGCATTGTCTCTCCTCCGATTGCAGCAGGATCGGGCACCGAGGCAACAGGTCCGCCACATGGCTCCAGTTACAAACGGCCAGTGGGAGAAGACGGCTTGCGTCAGCCTTCGGCGGGAACCGCTTTCGGCTTGCCCTCGCCATCCAGCGCCACCATGACGAAATCGGCATGGGTGACCTTCTCCATCAGGTCGGAGAGGTAGCGCTGCGCCCAGGCCTCGACCTTGAGCGTCATCGAAGTGCGGCCGACGCGCTCGACATGGGTGTAGAT
>NZ_RZOM01000247.1:0-6541 GCF_003999175.1 Mesorhizobium sp. M7A.F.Ca.ET.027.03.2.1
TATTTTGTATACAATTTTGAGTGTAGACTAGCGATCGATGTTGTCAACACCGCCGGCGCGCTCGAAATGTACGCTTCGTGCCGGACCAGGTTGGTGAGGGGACGGCTTCACCGGAGGCGTGGCAAATTGCGCCGACTGCGGCTACAGCTATGCGTGTTCCGGCTGAAAGGCCGGAGAAGTGGGAAGGGAAGCTTGGCCAAGGAAACCAAAAATACGCTGCGCGACTCGGTCTACTCCGCGCTGAAGGCGATGATCGTGACCGGCCAGATCCCGCCGGGCTCCCGCGTCACCGAAAACGACATCGCGGCGAAGCTGACGGTCAGCCGAACCCCGGTGCGCGAGGCTTTCAATCGCCTCGAGCGTGACGGGCTGGTCACCGGCCGGCCGCGCCAGGGCTATGTCGTCACCGAGTTCGACATCAACATGTTCCGCGAGGCCTTCGAGATCCGCGAACTGCTCGACGGCCATGCGACGGAACTTGCGGCAACGGCGGCGACGGAACAGGACAAGGCGCGGCTGCGCGCCATGCTGGCCGAATGCGAACGGCTGGCAGCCATTCCGGAACGCACGAACCGGGAAAAATTCCAGGAACTGGAAGTCGGCATCGACCTGCACCGCGTCATCGCCGAAATCAGCGGCAACGTGATGCTGCACAACATGCTGTGCGGCATTCTCGACAAGTGCCAGCACTACGTCTGGACCGAACTGTTGTGGCTGGACGAATGGAAGATCGCCCGCGACGAGCACGCCGAGATCGTCGATGCCATCTGCGCCGGCGACGCCGCCCGAGCCGGCACGCTGGCACGCGCCCATGTGCGCGGCTCGCGAGACAATGTGCTGCGCCTGCTGCAGGCCAAGTCGGATTATCGGAATTTTCTGGCGAAGGCGTCTTGATACAGGTGGCCTTCCTGGCATTCCGCATCGCTGCACAAGAGGGCAACAAATGGCGGTGTGATCGCCGGTTCTCACTTCACCTTTTGCCGAAACTTGGAATGGCAGCTTGAGCAATCCTGGAGGATAAGGTGCAGAAGATGCTCCGCCGGCAATCCGGCCGGATCCGCCTCCGTTGTCTTCAGCCGCTTGCCGAGCAGACTGCCCCCGTCCATTGACGTCATCGCGCCCATGCGCATGTCCGAGGTGATCCGGGCAGGCGCGGTTTCGGCCTTGGCTGCCAATGCATCGGCGAGTTCGCCAATGTGACTGGCGAGCGCCTCGAACTCCGGCCGCGCCTGATCGATTTCCGCTTTGGCGCCCGACGGCGCGCCCAGCGTGCCCGCCGGGAATTCAGCCATCAGGGCGGGTCCGGTACGGGCGCTGAGCGCCTCCGCCGCCGCCTTGAAGCTGGCGGCGTCGTAGGCGCGCTTGCCGCCGAACATCTCGGCGATGGTTTTCGCTGCCGCCGCCATAACCTTCATCGAGGCCTGGCGTGCGGCCACGATCTCATCACTGGAGGCGACCGCCTGCGGCGAGGAGAGGCTCAGCGAACCGGCCAGCGCCAGCACCACCGCTCCGAACGCGATGCCGAACTTCATGCCATGACATCGAGCACGCCCATCATGCCGAGCTGCTCGTGCTCGAGGATGTGGCAGTGATACATGCGCTGCCCCGGCCTATCCTGGCGCAGCAGGAGCCGCACCGTCTCGCCGCGGGCGACGTTCACCGTGTCCTTCCATGCGAGATAGGGCGGCTTGGACACCGCGCCGTCGCGCTCATGTTCGACGACCTGGAATTGAGTACCGTGGACGTGAAAGGGATGGTCCATGTCGGCCTCGTTGACTATCTCCCAGAGCTCGATCTCGCCGGCCCTGGCGACGAAGTCGACGCGTTCCATGTCGAAGGCCTTGCCGTTGATCAGGAAACCCATCTCCATGCCGGTGGGTTTCATCGCCATGGTCTCCGTTAAAACGAGCCGCCGGGTGAGGACAGGGTCAGCGAACGGTGCGATCGACCGCAGCCGCGCCGGCAGCTGCGGCACCGCCTCGGCTTCGCTCTCCGAGACATCGACCGTCAGCAGCGTCAGCCCCGCATCGGCCGGGCGGCCGGGACCCATCCAGCCACGGTCGTAGCCGAGCGTATCGAGGGTGATGGGGCCGGGCCTGTCGAAGGATGCGACCAACTCGAGGCGTTCGCCCGGGCTGAGCAGGATCTCGTCCGCCGCCACCGGCGCCGCGAGCAGCCCGCCATCCGTTCCGATGACTGTTATCGTCGCGCCGTCGAAGGCAAGCTTCAGGAACCGTGCGTTGGTGGCGTTGTAGAGGCGCAGGCGTCGCTTGGCGCCCTTTGCCACCGAGAGCCTGGGATTCTTCTGGCCATTGACCAGCACGTGGTCGCCAATGCGGCCGTTCATCAGATCGCTCATGCTGTTGCTCGGTATCGAGCCATCGGCGGCAAGTCTGAGGTCGGTGAACACCAGCACCGTGTCGCCATATTCGGCCGGGATGGGATCGGCCTTGGCCTTGACGACGAAGGCGCCGGCAAGACCCCGATAGACCTGCTCTGCCGTCTTGCCGTGCGGGTGCGGGTGGTACCAATAGGAGCCTGCGGAGCCTTCCGGCAGCTCGAAGGCATAAACGCGCTCGGTGCCCGCCGCAACCGGATCCATCGGACTGCCGTCCTGGTCGGCGGGCACCGGCATGCCGTGCCAGTGGATGGTGCTCACCTCGTTATCGATGCGGTTGGCAAATGTGATCTCGACGCGGTCGCCTTCGAAGGCCTCGATCAGCGGCCCCGGGCTGATGCCATTATAGGCGAGGATCGGTGTGTCGCGCCCCTCGGCGAACCTCGCAATGGCCGGTTCCGCGGTCAGCCTCGCCCTGAGCAGGCCCGGCCGGTCGGCTTCGTTGGCAAGCACTTGCAGGGCGCGCAACGCCTGGCCTTCGGGCAGGGTGACCGCGTCTTGCACCATCGCGGCCATGTCGTGCCCGGCATGGCCGCCCATGCCGGGCATCGACATATCGTCCATCTTCGTCTGCGCCAGCGCACGCGGGCTCGCCAGAACCGTCGCCAGGCTTGCCGTCAGAAATCCGCGTCGATGCATTTCTCCACTCCTTGCTCTCGATGAAAGGCCCGCCGGAAGACCTCGCGTGACCCTAAGGGTTCCAGCAGCTGGAAGGTCAAGTGAGATCGAGCAGTCGACGGTGACGATAGAAGCTGCCCTGGCGCACGATGTAGTGAGAGCACGGACCCGCTGTCCGATCATGAACACCGGTCGTTCCGGCGAAGTCGCAGAGTTCTCAGCCCTTGCGCTCCTGAAGGCTGTTGCCGCCGTCGACCACCAGCAGCGCGCCATTGACATAGCTGGCGCCTTCCGAGGCCAGGAATACCACCGCGGCGGCCACCTCATCCGGCCGCCCGGCCCGCGCTGGCGGCGTATGTAGGGCGGCTTGCCGCTCCATCTCGCTCGACGAGCCCGTTTCGATCCAGCCGGGAGCCACGGCATTGGCTGTGATGCCGCTTTTGGCCACTTCGAGCGCCAGTGTCCGCGTCAGGCCGACCATGCCGGCCTTGGCGGCGGAATAAGCGGCCGTGCCTTCAAAAGATACCAGCGGGCCGGTGACCGACGCCACATTGACGATGCGCCCGTAGCCCGCTTCGACCATCGCCGGCAGAAAGGCCTTCGTGACGAGGAATGCCGTCTTCAAGCTAACGTCGATCCCCTGATCCCAGTCGGCCTCGGTCATGGCGAGAAACGCCTTGTCGACCGATGGCGATGCCAGCGAGCCCATGCCGGCATTGTTGACCAGGATGTCGACGGCGCCGACTTCAGCCCGCAGCCGCGCGACATCAGCTGCCATGGTGAGATCGGCGACCACGGCCTTGGCATCGATGCCTTCTGCACGGAGCCCAACGGCGCGATCGAGCACACGCGCACTGGCACCGGTGAGAAAAACGGCATGGTCGGCATAGCCGAGCTGCCGGGCAATGGCAAAGCCGATGCCGTCGGCCGCGCCCGCGCCGGTGATAAGTGCGCGTTTGATGCGGGTATGGGGAATGGTCAAATCAGGCTCCGCTGGTTTCCGCCTTGTCGCGGTCTTACCACGCAGATTGGACGACGGCGCTGCGAAGATTTGCTCTGCAGCATTCTGCGCCGCTTTGCCGAGCTTCGTCCTGGTGACCCGCGTAGGCGCCGCCCGAATGCTTAGTCCATTGCGTGGCCGGTGTTGACCAGCCATCCTGCCACCGCCGTGCAGTCGCAGGCCGTGACTCGTTCCCGCCGTTCGGGTTGGAGCCCGCCATGACGCAAGTTGACACGCAACCGGACCCTATGCGCCCAATGTCATCCTCGATAGGTCACTTCCATGGCAGTCCTGCTGCGCTGAGGCGTGACCACAGGTTATTTCTAAACTCCGGACCGCGCGCTTGCTGCAATCGATCGACATACTCGCCGGTCAACCTGGGCGACTCGCGCGAGACGAACGACACGTCCTTCCGCGCAGACTCGAGATCGCCCATCCCCATGTATGATGCAACCCGCAGGAGCCGTGCCCAGTGGTATTCAGGCAGGACCATCAGAAATCGATCAAACGAGGCAGTCGCGGCGTTATAGTTCCCGCCGGCGTATTCGGCATCGCCCCTGAACAGAAAGATCGGATGATAATTCGGACTGAGAAGGTCGGCCCGCGCGAAAGCTGCCTGTGCACCTTCGAGATCTCCGGCGTAAGTTAGCCCAATTCCCAGCCAGGTACGACACTCTGCATCGTTCGGATTGAGTGCGATGGCCCGCCACAGGCAGCCAAGGCCCGTCTGCAAGTTTCCGAGATAAGTCTCGGCCAATCCGAGAGCACTGTGCAGAGATGCTTCCCGGTCATGGCCACAAAGTCCGGCCCGAGCCTCATCACCAGCCCGGCGAAAGGCCTCGATGGGTTCAATGGACCATCCGTTGAAGCAGGAGTGGAAATCGACCCAGGCAAGAGTCTCCCTTATCAATGCATGCTCTGGCTCGGCGGCGAGGAGCCTTTCACAGAGACGCCGCGCTACGACCATGCCTTTCGCCGTCGGCCGTTCGACGTGGTAAAACGCCTTCAGATAGAGCTTGTGGTGCTGAATTGCTTCCTCGAGGGCGGGCGGGCCTGCCGCGTGCTTCATCAACACCTGGAAGAGATTTCCGCTGATCACGCCTGTCAATTCGTCATGCGATGACGTCTGGGCGAGATCATATCTTGCGCTCCAGACCTCGACTTCCTCCTCGGCGTCCACGAGATGCGCGAAGGCGTGCATGGCTTTGTCTTGGCTATGGACCGCGACCTCCAGGACATAGTTGGCTCCCGTGGTCCTGCCGATTTCCTTGACAGTGAGATGCCGCTTCGCGAGCGCGAACATTGTGGCCGCTGCGACGATTCCGATCTGGGAGAAGCGTCCGAGCTCTGCGGTCAACGCGCGCGTCAATGCATCCGCATCGGTCCTTGTTTTGCCGAACTGACCCTTGACCGGCATCACCGCCAGCCGCGGTTTTTCGCTTTGATGGGGTGACAGCCCGCCTGGCCGGGCGCCGGAAGCGCCGGCAAAGTACGCCGCGAGCCCGATCTTGGTCCGCACCCCAAGTTTTCCGTAGATGGTCGCAAGGTGAGTGCGAACAGTGGCCGGAGCAATGAAAAGCGCCTTGCCGATCTCCCGATAGGTCAGGCCGGCGGCGAATTTTTCCGCGACCTCGCGCTCACGACCCGACAAAGCGACAAGCGTTTGAGCTTTCGAAGCGCCGAGCACCATTGTGGACCCCCGTCCTTGGAAACCCCTCCGTAGCCGAAGAATGCTACAGAAGAATGCTACAAATGCACTAGGCCGAATACCGCATCTGCCCGATTCCGCCGCAGGCTCGCACGGCGCAAGCTTCCCTAACGGCAACAAACAATCGGCTAAGGGGGTTCCATGCGTCCTGTATCCATAGTGCTGGCATGCACGGCCTTGGGCTATTCCGCCCAACCGTCACCTTCTTTCGCAAGCGGGTGCCGACAGTTGCTGGAATCAAACGTGAAAATCGCCAGCATGCATGCCTATGCCAGCATCTTGGCCAATGCTGCCAGCAACGGCTGGAACTACACGCCTGAATCGATCGTCAGCGGCTCGAAGCGTCACTTCGAGGAGATGAGTCTCCAGTTGATCGCAGCCGGTTATGAGATTGTCCCCGCCAACGCTCACCCGCACTGCGCCAATCTGAACAGGGCGGGAGACGACGAGAGCACGATGACGACCGAGCCGATCACCGAAGCAAGCCCGATCGACCGCGGCCTGATCTAAGCTGGTCTCACCGCGCGCCACATACACCAGCTTTTGTCGAAACATCGATATGTCGAAGGTGCGGGCCAACTGTCTGCTGCTCGGATCGAGATGATCCAGCACGTCTTCTGCGTGCGCTGCCTGATCGCGGGGTTCGTTATCAATGATCATGCATGACCTTCCCGATGCCGCCGGAGAGCCGGGCGACACTTCAGGCCTGTCGCGTTTCGCCGCGGCAATCCGTTCACGCATGGTAGGTCCCGGAGGATATTACAATCTCGGCAATGGGCTCGGGCTGGCGACGGGCGTCATGGTCCAGATCGTTGAC
>NZ_RZOM01000248.1:0-6530 GCF_003999175.1 Mesorhizobium sp. M7A.F.Ca.ET.027.03.2.1
TCCGTAGAGTGCAGCGGAACAGAATTCTGCACCGCAGCAGCGCTCAGATGTCACGCATGGATCCTATGGTCTGCGCCGCCAGTCTCTATCGGCCTTCCAAAGCTGCCTCAACAAAATCGTCGTCAAGTGGCCCGGTCAAACTGTCGAGCCAGACCCAATCCTGCGCAAGCGGTTCGAGAACGACCGCTCGGCCCTCGCGACGGATTGAAATCTCGCCGGTATCGAAACGGTATTTCTTCGGCATGCGTACTGCTTGCGATCCGCCAGACCAAAAGACTTTTGCCTTATCCATTCGCGCCTCCATTGAAGCTCAAGGCGAGCAGGCCGATTGCGGCATCGGCTGCAGCCGATAGACCTTGTCGTCGGATTTCGTCTTGCCATCGGCGGCCTTCGAACACAGGTCGACGATCGCGAGCGCGCTGTTGGGATTTGCCAGCATCATCGTGCCATTGAGGCCACGCTTGAGGAAAATCTCCTTCTGCGCGATGTCGCAGGAAAAATCGCTCATCTTCGAACTGGCCGCGCAGCGCCACTGATCGGCTTCGCCCTGGCAGGAATAGGTCTGCGTAACCTCAGCCGATTTCTGCCGTGTGGTGACGGTAACGGCAATGTCGGCGCCGTCTGGCCAGTTGGCGGCGTCGCCACCCGAGGCGAAGGACGCCAGCTCCACCTTGCCGCGGAAAACCCGGATCGACCGGGTGAGTTGATCGGGGTGCGAGCCGAGATGCGCTGCATCGTAGTCGCGCCCATAGCAGAAGGCCTGGTCCGGCTTCAGCCGCTCGCGCAGCGGCGGGCCTAGCGCCGGGTCGACCGGATCGATGCGCGCGAACTCCGCCTTGCAGGTCGCCGCTGGGATCGGGTCGAGGCGAAAATTGTCGTCATCCTTGCCGAGTGCCTGCCTGCTATATTCCGCAGCGCCAAGTTCTTCTTCCGAACCGGCATCGAGATAGATGTCGGGCTGCAGATCCGAGAGGAACAGCCGGCCCTTGTCGTCGACCTTCAGCGACGCAAGCGTCCGGTCGCATTCCATGCCGCAATGAACCGGGCCTGTCTTGCCGTCCTCGGACGCATGATTGCACCAGCCGCCGGCCCATTCCGGCGACTTGGCGCCGCGCACAGTGGTGGCGATGAAGGCATTGTAGGACGTGTCGGAATTCACGGTCGGTTCCTCGTTCGGCCGGCTGACCGGATCATGGCCGTAGTAGAAGAAGATCCGCGTCACCTTCTGCTTCGGGTGCGCCTTGAGATGCCCCGCATCATAGACGCGGCCGAAACAGGCATCAGCGCCGTTCGGACTGAGTTCGGTGAGCTTCAGCGCATCGTCGGCGGAGGCCGATCCGGCAAGCAAGCCAAGCAGCGCCGCGCCAAACCCGGCGCCGGCGACTGTCTTCCATTCCCCTGCCCTGAACGCCATGTGATCTCTCCTCCGCATCGACAGGACGCAACGTCAATTTATGCTAGTATTGCGGCCGCAGCCACGCAATTCGCGGCGGGCCGCCAAGCGGAGGAGGATTCCATGCGTCGGCGCGATATGTTCCGCGCGGTTCTTGCCGGAACCGGAACGCTTCTCGGTTTGCGGGCAGCACAGGCAGCCGCCACCGAGCCCGCAAGGCAAAAAGTCGCCTACCACTTGAGCGACACCGACAAGGTCAATTTCGTGCTCGGCAACATCAAGAACCACTATGAGGGCACCGGCGGCAATGTCGACATCGTGCTGGTCGTGCATGGTCCCGCGCTCGCGGCCTTCAAGTCGAAAGGCATATCGGCCGCGATTTCCGGGCGCTTCGCCGGCCTGGTGCGGCAGGGGCTGGAACCCCATGCCTGCGCCAACACCATGCAAGGCATGGATATTTCGCTCCCCGACCTGCTCGCCGGGTTTCATGCCGCCGACAAGGGCGGCGTCGTCAAACTCGCCGAACTGCAAGGCCAGGGTTACGCCTATCTGCATCCGTAGAGCGGTTTGTTTGGCGCAAATTCCCCGAGGGAAAGCGCTACTCGCTTTGCCGGGAAACCGCTCCACACGTTTCCTTGAATTGCTCAAAGGCTTGAACACCGGGGTGGCAAGGGCCTACGAAGGACAGGCAGACCTCCCGGAGGAAGAACCGTGCCAGCCACCACACTCAGCATACCCGATCTTGCCGGCAAGGCGGTGCTGGTCACCGGTGCGTCGACCGGCATCGGAGCGGCGCTCGCGCTGGCCTATGCAGCGCAGAAATGCAAGGTGGCGCTGCACTACAATTCGAGTCAAGACGCCGCCGAGAAGCTCGGCCTGACGATTGCCGACAAGGGCGGCGAGGTGTTTCTCGTTCAGGGCGATTTTTCCGTTGCCGCCGATGTCGAGCGCGTCGTCGAGGACAGCGCGCAATATTTCGGCCGCCTCGACGGGCTGGTCAACAATGCCGGCGGCATGCTTGGCCGCATCCCTTATGCCGAGCAGACCGAGGCGCATTACGACGCTGTGATGGACCTCAATGCGCGCTCGGTGCTGACTGCTTCGCGCAAGGCGATCCCGTGGCTGAAGAAACAGGGCGGCTTCATCGTCAACACCTCCTCGATCGCCGCGCGCAACGGCGCCGGCGGCGGCGCCGGGCTTTACGGCTCGGCCAAGGCCTTCGTCTCCAATGTGACGCGCGGCATGGCCAAGGAACTGATCGGCTTCGGCATCCGCGTCAACGCGGTAGCGCCCGGAACCATTCTCACCCCGTTCCACGAGCGCTATTCGACCGACGAGCAGATGAAGGGCATGGTCGCCACCATTCCGCAGGGACGCGCCGGCACGGCGCAGGATTGCGTCGGCGCCTATCTGTTCCTCTCTTCGGACCTTCTCAGCGGCTACATCACCGGCCAGGTGATCGAGGTGAATGGCGGCCAGTTGATGCCTTGAACGGCTACCGGCATACTGGCGGTCTGCATGTTCTTGTCGAAAACCTCAAAGGGAGACAACGGAATGTACGGACTGATCGGCAAGATGCGGGCGGCGCGCGGCCAGCGTGACGCGGTCATGGACCTTCTGCGCGACAGTACAGGCGCCCTGCCGGGCTGCCTGAGCTATATCATCGCGCGCGACCCCGCCGATGCCGACGCGATCTGGGTCACCGAAGTGTGGACCGACGCTGAAAGCCACAAGGCCTCGCTGCAGCTTCCCGAAGTCCAGGCGGCGATCGCCAAGGCGCGGCCGTTCATCGCCGGTTTTGAATTCCAGGTCGAAACCCACCCCGTCGGCGGCTTCGGGCTGGCTGACGGCAAGACGGGGTGAGTTCGATGCCAACTTTGAGGAGCAACCTTTGACGCGGACAGTAAACATTCGCGATGCGAAAGCCCATCTGTCGCGCCTTGTGAGACGTGCAGCCCAAGGCGAGTCGTTTGTTATTGCCAAAGCCGGCAAGCCGTTGGCCAGAATCGTGCCGATCGAAAAACCGGCGCTGCAGGCGCGACGGGTCGGTTTTATGGCCGGCCAGTTTTCCGTCCCCGACGATTTCGACCGCATGGGTCGCAATGAGATCGAGCAACGGTTCGACGCCGGCTTGTGAAACCTGTTATTCGACACCTGGACGGGTGAAACAGTCGTTTTCAATGAATCGCGGTTCGCATTTTTCGCCCTGCGGGTCTAAGACCGAAACATGGATTCCTCGACCGAGCAGCCCTCCCCGGACCTGCCTACGCTCGAGCGCATGGCGCGGATGCGCAAGCTCTGGCAGTGGCTTGCCCTCCTGGTTGTTTCCCTCTTGTTTGCCGGCGCTCTGGAGCTAGCAGCCCTGCCGGCGGCACTGCTGATCGGGCCGATGCTGGCCGCCATCGTGGCCGGCACCAATGGCGCCACGGTGCGCGTCCCGCGTCTTCTGTTCGGCGCCGCCCAGGCGATCGTCGGCTGCCTCGTCGCGGCGTCGATCTCGGCCGACATCTTTCCAGTCTTCTACAAGGAATGGCCGCTGTTTTTCGGCGTCGTGGTGGCGACCGTCACGGCCTCCAGCCTGCTCGGCTGGCTGATCAGCCGCTGGCGCATCCTGCCCGGCACCACCGCCGTCTGGGGCTCGTCGCCGGGTGCGGCCACCGCCATGGTGCTGATGGCCGGTGCCTTCGGTGCCGACCAGCGTCTCGTCGCCTTCATGCAGTATCTGCGCGTCATCTTCGTCTCGATGACGGCAGCACTCGTTGCCAAGATGTGGGTCGACACGTCTGATGTCGAAATCCCCGCCATCATCTGGTTCCCGCCGATCGATGCCCAAGCCTTCGCCGCCACCATCGGCATCGCGGTCGTAGGCGGCCTGGCGGGAAAGTTGTGCCGACTGCCCTCGCCCTTCTTCCTCGGCACCTTTGTCTTCGGCACCGTCGTCCATCTCGGCTTGGGCGTGGAAATGCAATTGCCGCAATGGCTGCTGGCCGTCAGCTACGCCATGGTCGGCTGGTCGATCGGCCTGAACTTCACAAGGGCGATCCTGCGCCATGCAACGCGCGCATTGCCGCAGATCATCGCCTCGATTGTGGCGCTGATCGCCTTTTGCGGCGGCCTTGCCTTCCTGATCAGCCATCTCCTGGGCATCGATCCGCTGACCGCCTATCTGGCGACCAGCCCCGGCGGCATGGACAGCATCGCCATCATCGCCGCCGCCGCGCAGAACGTCGACATCTCCTTCGTCATGGCCCTGCAATCGGCACGCTTCCTGATCGTGCTGCTGGTCGGCCCGAGCGTCGCTCGGCTGGTGGCCAGAAGCGTCAGGCAATAAGCAGCGACTAGTCCTCGCCGCCCTCGCCCACGCTATGCGCATCCCGACGCCAGTAGGCGGTAACCAGGTGCCGGTCGCGCGGCAGGCCCCACTGCTTGCGCACGATCTTGCGTATCTCCTGGAAATCGCCGAATTCGCAACTTGCCCAGACGTACAGGCCGTCGGCAAGCGCCATGTGATTGCGCTCACGCAAGGCGGTCGACAATAGGCCCGCGGTGCCGGCCTCGAGGCCGCGCCGGTAAAGCCAGGTGATGTCGATATTGTCCCCTTGCGCCAGCGCCATTCGGTCATCCGGGCTATCGACCTCGATCAGCGCCTCGGCACGTGTTGATGGCGGCAGATGCTCCAAAATCCTGCCGATGGCGGGCAGCGCGGTGTCGTCGCCGAGCAGAAGCAAGGTCTGCGCCACCGGGGCGTCGCCGCCGCCGGGTCCGATCATGCCGATGACGTCTCCCGCCCGTGCGTTTTGCGCGAATGTGGCGGCGGGCGTGTTCTGGCCGGGGTGCAGCACGAAATCGACATCGAGCCAACCGCTTGCGGCATCCAGCGCCCGGATCGTGTAGACCCGCACGGCAAGCGCATCGTCGCCAGAAGGCCAGACGATCAAGCCGTCAGCGCCCATCGTCGGCCAAACCAGCCGGCGGCCAGGCGGCGGCAGCAGCAGCCGCATGTGCAGGCCGCCATGGCTAAATCGGCCGAGATCCTTGCCGGCGAAGCGCAGGCGCTGCATATGCGCCGATATCCGCGTCGACGACATCACCGTGATCTCGCGGAAGAAGACCGGAGTACCGGCGTCGCTGCCGTCGCCTTGCCAATGGATGCCCTTGGTCGTGCCGAGATGTTCGGCGACATGGCCGGCGACCGTCATCTTCATGTAGGACAGGCAGGTTTCGTCTGTCGCCGCGACGCGGATCAGCACGCTTTCATCATCGAGCGTAGCGCTCAACGAGCCGTAGTAGAGGCGGAGCTCCCACTGGTCGGCAACGCCAGTGTCAATCTCGAATTCGCTGTGCTCTGCGCGCAGCCGGTCCATCACCGATCTGATCGCCGCGTCGCTGATCCGGGTTTGCGCGCTAAGTTGGTCCATCGCTCAAGTCCTTCGAAACGGTTCGGGCAAGGCGCCGCGCGGCACCCTCACCGTCAGCGGCATGCCACAGCCGCTCCGATATTTCCACATAAACATGACAATAATAATCATATTTATTCGATGAGTTGGCTACGAGCCGCTTGTCGCAGCAAGTCGCTCGGGAAGGAAATCAACGAAGACGCGCACCTTCGGCGACAGATGGCGATTGGAGGGCCACAGCATCCGGAACTGGCCACGGCCGTCGACATGACCATCGAGGACGGTACGCAGCCTGTCTTCGTGCAGCGCCTCGCGCACCAGGAAATCCGGCATGCAAGCTATGCCGAGGCCGGCGAGCGTGGCGCCCTTCAAGGCTTCCATGTTGTTGCAGGTCAGCATCGAGCGGATCTGCGGTTCAGCGCTTCCGGTAGTGAACGGCCACTCCAGCAGCCTGCCGCTGTTCAGGAAGCGGAAGTTTATGCCGAAATGCCTGATGAGATCAGCCGGGACGCCGGGGGCGCCATGGCGGTCCAGGTAGGAGGGCGCCGCGCACAGCAGCATGCGAAAGGGCGCAACGGGTCTCGACACAAGGCGCGAATCCGGCAGTTCGCCGCTGCGGATCGCGACATCGATACCCTCGTCGATGACGTCGACGATCCGGTCGTTGAAATCGATGTCGAGCTCGATCTCGGGATAGCGTGCCATGAACTCCGACAGCACCGGCAGCAGCAGATGATAGG
>NZ_RZOM01000249.1:0-6523 GCF_003999175.1 Mesorhizobium sp. M7A.F.Ca.ET.027.03.2.1
CCCTTGTGAGACGAAGAGGAGGCCAGCGCTCCACGCGCAACGACCCCCTCTGTCGCCTTCGGCGACATCTCCCCCCTCGAGGGGGAGATGTCGCCGAAGGCGACAGAGGGGGTCGTTGCGCGTGGAGCGCTGGCCTCCTCTTCGTCTCACAAGGGCGCCGGCGCTTGGTGTGAGGCGACCCCCTCTGGCCTGCCGGCCATCTCCCCCTCAAGGAGGGAGATTAGCGGCGTCGCCGATTTCGCCAAAAACCCGGCCTGAAGATAATTCGCCGGCTAATTACCGTTCCTGCTTCAGCCGCCTGCACAACTCATCGAGCTGTTCCAACGAGCGATAGGCTACCCGCAGCACGCCGCCTCTGCCCTTGTGATCCACCGACACGATCATGCCGATCGTATCGGTCAACAGTTTTTCCAGCGCCAGCGTGTCGGCGTCCTTTTCGTCAGGACTTGGCGCCGGCCTGGCTTCCCTGGTGCTGCTGGTGCCGGCCGGCATCTGCGCCAGCGCTTCGGCCTGGCGCACCGAAAGTCCTTCTTCGACGATGCGCTTGGCAAGGCCGGCTGGATCCTCGGCCGTCACCAGCGTGCGGGCATGGCCCGCCGACAGCGCGCCGTCGACCAGCATGTCGCGAATCACGTCCGGCAGCTTCAAGAGCCTGAGCGTGTTGGCGACATGGCTGCGGCTTTTGCCGATCACCTGGCCGAGATCGGCCTGGGTGTAGCCGTGCTCGTCGATCAGCTGCTGATAACCAAGCGCCTCCTCGACCGCATTGAGATCGGTGCGCTGGACGTTCTCGATGATCGCCAGTTCGAGCGCGGTGCGATCGTTGACCTCGCGGATGATGACCGGGATTTCGGACAGCCCGGCGCGCTGCGCCGCGCGCCAGCGCCGTTCGCCGGCGATGATCTCGTAGCGTCCGGCCTGTGTCGGCGAAGGCCTCGCCACCACCGGCTGGACGACGCCGTGTTCGCGGATCGACTGGGCGAGGTCGGTCAGCTCGGCGTCGCCGAAATGCCGGCGCGGATTCTTCGGATTGGGGGTCAGGAACTCGATCGGCACCTTGCCGTCGGCGCTCATGCCAGGTTTTTCAGGCGCTACTGGGCGATCGATCTCGCCGATCAGCGCCGCTAGCCCACGCCCCAGTCTTTTTCTCGAAAGGTCTTCGCTCATCTTTATTCCAGTTGGCTATTCCAAGTCGTTTCGGTATCGAATCGGCTCTTAACTATGCGCCTGGCCTCATCAAGCGGCGCGTAGCTTGCGCTCGCGGCGGATCACTTCCGACGCCAGTTGCAGATAGGCCTGGCTGCCCGAGCATTTCAAATCGTAGAGGATCGCCGGCTTGCCATAGGACGGCGCCTCGGACACCCGCACATTGCGCGGGATGACAGTCTCGTAGACCTTGTCGCCCATATGTGCCCGCACATCCTGCACCACCTGGTTGGCGAGATTGTTGCGGCCGTCATACATGGTCAGCACGATGCCCTGGATGGTGAGATCCGGATTGATCGAGCGGCGCACCTGCTCGACCGTCTCCAGCAACTGGCTGAGACCTTCGAGCGCGAAAAACTCGCATTGCAGCGGCACAAGAACGGAATCGGCCGCAGCCATTGAATTCAACGTCAAAAGGTTGAGCGATGGCGGGCAGTCGATCAGCACATAGCCAAAGGGTGCGCCGCGCTCGGTCGCAGCGCGCAGCGCGTTGCGCAGCTTGAGCACCCGGTCGGGCGCGGAGGCGATCTCCATTTCGATGCCGAGCAGATCGAGCGTCGACGGCACGATCGACAGGCCGGGCACGGCTGTGGGGATGGCCGCGGCCTCCAGCTCCAACTCGCCGGTCAGCACGTCATAGGAGGACACCGTCCGGTCCTTGCGGTCGATGCCAAGACCGGTGCTGGCATTTCCCTGCGGATCGAGATCGACGATCAGCACCTTTTCGCCGATCGCAGCCAGCGCGGTCGCCAGATTGATGGCGGTCGTCGTCTTGCCGACACCGCCCTTCTGGTTGGCTACGGTGATGATTCGGGGGCCATTCTTCATCATGGGTTTATGCCAGAAATTCATTTTGGGCGCCAAATCGCCTGTCAGTGACGGATCAGACAGGTCGCAGGTTGGACAATTCCAGGATGACGCCGCCAACGTCGGTCACACTTGGATGTTCTACCAGATCGAAGGACCATCGGTGAACGCTTTCTTGCACTTCGGTGCGGTAATCCCGGCCTTTGTGGAACAGGCCGCGCGCGCCCGAAATCAGCCAGGGCGCCGACAGCTCCAGCAAGGTCGAAAGCGGAGCCAGCGCCCGCGCCGTGACGATTTGCGGCGTCGAAACAAGCGCATGGCTGTCATCGATGCGGCGCGCCACCACCCGCGCCGGCAGGCTGAACTGACCGACGACCGTCTGCAGGAAGGACGCCTTTTTGCGATTGCTTTCAACCAGATCGATGCTGGCGCCGTCGCGTTCGGCCAGCAGGAACGCCATCACAAGGCCTGGAAATCCACCGCCCGAGCCGAGATCCACCCAGCGTTTGGCAACGGGTTCTATGCGCCCGAGTTGGGCGCTATCCAGGATATGGCGCTGCCAGACATCGCCCGACGTCGATTGCGCCACCAGGTTGATGCTGCGGTTCCATTTCTGGAACATCTGCTCGAACGCCACCAGCCGATCGAATGTTTCACGTGAAACCGGCCCTGCCGCATCCTGCAGGCTCTCCAGGGAAAAAGAACTCACGCAACATCATCCTTTTGTGGGCGCTGGGCGCTCTCCGCGTGACGGACATGCGCGACGATGATCGCCAGCGCCGCCGGCGTCATGCCTTCCATGCGCTGGGCATCGGCGATGGAGCGCGGCCGCCGCGCCTGCATCTTCTGCTTCAGCTCGTTCGACAGACCCGGCACTCCGGCGAAATCGACCGTCTCGGGGATCAGCCGGCTCTCCTCATGACGGATCTGCGCCACATCGGTCTTCTGGCGATCAAGATAGACAGAATACTTCGCTTCCGTCTCGAGGCGCTCCGCCGTCTTGCCGTCGATCGCCGCAAAGCGCGGATCGACGCCAGCCAGCCAAGCGACGTCGACGTCGGGATAGGAAAGCAATTCATAGCCGGACCGGCGCACGCCATCCCGGTTGATGTCCAGCCCGTGCCGCGCCGCCTCATTCGGCGTCATGGCGAGCGACTTCGCCAAATCCCGCGCCTCATCCAGGCTTTGCATGACCTGCCCGTAGCGCTGCATGCGCTGTGCCGAAGCGATGCCCAGCTTTGCAGCCAGAGGCGTCAGTCGTTCATCCGCATTGTCGGCACGCAGCGATAGCCGGAACTCGGCCCGTGACGTGAACATCCGGTAGGGCTCTGCGATGCCGCGGCTGGTCAAATCGTCGACCATCACGCCGATATACGCCTCGGTGCGGCTGAGCACGATTTGCTCGCTCCCCGCCGCCCGCCGCGCCGCATTGAGGCCTGCGAGCAGGCCTTGCCCGGCTGCTTCCTCATAGCCGGTCGTGCCGTTGATCTGCCCGGCGAGGAAGAGACCACCGATGCGCTTCGTCTCCAGCGTCTGATGCAGCTCGCGCGGATCGACATGATCATATTCAATGGCATAGCCGGGCTGCAGCATGATTGCGCGCTTCAGCCCCGGAATGGTTTTCAATATATCGAGCTGCACATCTTCAGGCAGCGAGGTCGAAATACCATTGGGATAGACGGTATCGTCATCCAGCCCTTCCGGCTCCAGAAAGATCTGGTGCCCGTCCCTATCGCCGAACTTGACGATCTTGTCCTCGATCGACGGGCAATAGCGCGGCCCGACGCCTTCGATCGAGCCGGAATACATGGCCGAGCGGCCGAGATTGGCGCGAATCAGCTCATGCGTGGCCGTCGTCGTGCGCGTGATGCCGCACTCGATCTGCGGCGTTTCGATGCGGTCGGTCATCAGCGAGAACGGCACCGGATCCGCATCCGCGGCCTGGCTTTCCAGCGACGCCCAGTCGATGGTCCGGCCGTCGAGCCGTGGCGGCGTGCCGGTCTTCAGCCGTCCAAGCTTGAAGCCTGCGCGGTCCATCGTCGCCGAGAGTCCAAGGCTGGCCTGCTCGTTCATGCGGCCGGCGACAATCTTCTTCTCGCCAATATGAATGAGCCCGCGCAGAAAAGTCCCGGTCGTCAGCACGACCGCGCCACAGCCAAGCCGCCTGCCGTCGGCCAGGAGAACAGCCGTGATCCGCCCATCGGCGATCTCAAAATCCAGAACCTCGCCTTCAACCACGTCGAGATCGTTCTGCTGCCGAATCGCTTCCTGCATGGCAAGGCGATAAAGCTTCCGGTCGGCCTGCGTACGAGGGCCGCGCACGGCGGGACCTTTGCGGCGGTTGAGCAGGCGGAACTGAATGCCGGCCGCATCCGCCACGCGCCCCATCAGGCCATCCATGGCATCGATCTCGCGCACCAAATGGCCCTTGCCGAGCCCGCCGATCGCCGGATTGCAGGACATGACCCCGATCGTATCAAAGCGCAGCGTCACCAGCGCGGTCTTGGCACCAGCGCGCGCGGCAGCGCTGGCCGCCTCACAACCTGCGTGGCCGCCGCCCACCACAACCACATCATAGTGATTGGTCATCACAAACTTCCCAGACTCGAATGATTGAGGGACACATGTCCCCGCGAGGCTTGGCTGTCAAGAAAACTCCGCGAGTCGTTTCACGTGAAACAGCCTTGCACCGCCATCCCGTGTGTTTCACGTGAGTCATCGGGGCACCGATGTTTCACGTGAGTCGCACCTTGCCGCTGCTCGAAGGTCTTACCCAAGCGTTCGCAACGTTCGTCATCCTAGGGCAAAGCAGGAGCGAAGCGACGTCGCGGAGACCCTAGGATCCATGCCGTGATCTTGGCCAAAGAGTACAGCGGATCAGAATTCTGCACCGTGGCGCGCGCTCAGAAGTCGCGGCATGGATCCTCGGGTCTGCGCCGCGTCGCTACGCTCCTTGCTCCGCCCGTGGATGACGAAGCGATGGGGCGTTCCGCAAACGGTCCATCAAAATCTCTGCATCGACAACTGAGTCATTTTACGAGAGCACATCGTTTCACGTGAGTCATTTCCCGATGCAGAACTGCGAGAAAATCACGTCCAGCATGTCCTCGACGTCGATGGCGCCGACAATACGGCCCAGGCGATCTGCTGCAAGCCGCAACTCCTCGGCGCGCAATTCCTGCCCGACAGTCCGGCCGTCGGTTGCGCGACGCAGGTGGCTATTCGCTGCGCCGAGCAATTCGACGTGGCGCAGGCGCGACGGCAGGACATCGCCGACGCTGCCGGCTGCCTCCGCCGCCCGCCGGCCGATTTCTGCCAGCAGTTCCTCCACGCCCGTCCCGTTCTTCACCGAAATGACAAGGTCATAGCGCTCCGTCGCGTCACTCGCCGCGCGGTCTTCCAGTAGATCGAGCTTGGTGCCTACGCGCAAGGTCGGCGCCACAGTCGGCAGCTCGCCGACATCTCTTGGGTTCGCGATGTCCTGCAGCAAGAGCAAGAGATCGGCGCCATGCGCCTTGGCCTTGGCCTTCTCGATGCCGATCGCCTCGACCTTTCCCGGCGCATCGCGCAATCCGGCCGTATCCGTAAGCCGGACCCGCAGCCCCTGGAGATCAAGTGTCACTTCAAGCAGATCCCGCGTCGTGCCGGGTTCATCCGTTACTATAGCGGCATCCCGCCGGGCCAGGGCATTGAACAGACTCGACTTACCGGCGTTGGGCGCGCCAAGGATGACGACCTCGAAGCCGTCGCGAATGATCTCGGCGGCGCGAAATCCAGCAACGTGCCGGTCGATTTCATCAATCATTGTCCGGACATCAGACCAAACCGTATCCGAAACGGAACCGGGGACATCGTCTTCATCGGCAAAATCGATCTCCGCCTCGATCATGGCACGGGCGTGGATCAGCCTGCGGCGCCAGCCGAGATAGAGTTCGCTCTGAGCGCCTTCGGCATTTTGGACAGCAAAACGCCGCTGCGCCTCGGTTTCGGCGTTGACGAGATCCGCCAGCGCCTCAGTCTCGACCAGGTCGACCTTGCCGTTGAGAAAGGCGCGGCGCGTGAATGCGCCCGGTTCCGCGTGCCTGACGCCGTCGAAACCAGTAATCGTCTCCAGCATCCTGGCCACCACGGCGCGTCCGCCATGAACGTGGAATTCCGCCACATCCTCGCCGGTGAAACTGGCCGGTCCGGGAAAGAAGACGACCAAGCCATTATCGAGCACGGTTCCATCGGGCGCCCTGAATCTGCGCAAAACCGCCGCGCGGTCCTTAACCATGGCGCCGGCAATCGTTTCGACTACGAATCGAGTCTGCGGGCCGGAAATGCGAATGACGGCGACGCCGGCCGGAAGCCGGCCGCTCGACAGCGCAACGATCGAATCGCCTGAAATCATTTGCCCGCTCTACCGAACCGCCCTAGCTTTACGCCCATCAGCCAATCGCACCCGAGTTTGCCCAGTGACGCTGCCCACGCACAACCTGCTTGCTGAAGAAGCCAGCCCCTATTTGCA
>NZ_RZOM01000024.1:0-15323 GCF_003999175.1 Mesorhizobium sp. M7A.F.Ca.ET.027.03.2.1
GCAGGAAGACATGGTCGGCGAGATCCCTGACGCTGCGGATCGGCCGATTGTTGATCAAGGTCGGGCTGACCACGGGAAACAGTTCTAGCCCCGACCATTTGCGCATCCAGCAATCGGTCCAACTGCCGTCGCCATAATGCACGCAGACATCGATGTTGGGCGCCCGCAAATCCTTGGCATCGTTGGAGGGGATAAGCGTCAGCCTTATGTCGGGATATTGCGCCATGAAACTGCCGAGCCGCGGGGTCATCCACAGCAACAGCAGCGCCGGCACGCAGGAGACCGAAAGCGTGCCGCTGCTCGCCGGCCTTGTCATGCGCTGGGTGGCGGCGGCGATGCTGTCGAATGCGCTCGATACCGCCGGCAGAAGTTCCGCGCCATGCGGCGTCAGTTTGACCCGCTGGCCGACACGCTCGAACAGCTTGACACTGAGCGACTGCTCGAGCGCCTTGATCTGGTGGCTGATGGCGCCATGCGTGACGTTCAGCTCACTCGCCGCCTTGGTCAGCGAGCCGTGTCGGGCCGTTGCCTCGAAGGCGCGCAGCGGATTCAGCGGTGGCAGGCGCTTGTTCATGGTATCAACTTTGTTGTGAGATTTTCTCACAAAAAACACCCTAACAATATCAATTGATTTTTCAATGCCGCTGCCAGACACTTGAGCCCGGAACAGCATCAAGACGTGAAATCTGCAGGCAGCCAGCGGGACAGCGACCCGGCCGGATGACGGTCGGTTCGCCAGGCATCACCAACGGTCGCACTGCATCAGCCCGGCAGGAGGAGCGGACATGGGATACGATCGCGGCAAGCTCGACGCGCTGCGTCGCAAATATGGCGAAAGCCATGGCGGCGAGATGTTCGACCCGAAGTTCCGCAAGGTCGCCGACAAGATCTTTTCCAAGAGCGGCACGCGGCTGGCGCCCTATTCAGGCATCCCGACCTTCCTCGCCGCGCCGTACCGCGAAATATCGGCCGACAATCCGGATTTCGGCGATTTGCAGGTGGCGATGATCGGCGTGCCGATGGATCTCGGCGTCACCAACCGGCCGGGCTCGCGCTTCGGGCCAAGGGCGTTGCGCGCCATCGAGCGCATCGGCCCCTACAATCACGTGCTGGAATGCGCGCCGACGCATGAGCTCCGGGTCGCCGATATCGGCGACACGCCGTTCCGCAGCCGCTACCGGCTGGAGATCAGCCATGAGGATATCGAGCGCCGCACCAACCAGATCGTCGATGCCGGCGTCATTCCGCTGTCGATCGGCGGGGACCATTCAATCAGCCATCCGATCCTGAAGGCCGTCGGCAAGAAGGCGCCTGTCGGTCTGATCCACATCGATGCCCATTGCGACACCAGTGGCCTGTTCGACATGACCAAGTTCCACCATGGCGGCCCGTTCCGCAACGCGGTGCTTGACGGCGTGCTCGACCCGACGCGCACGATCCAGATCGGCATCCGCGGCTCGGCCGAATATCTGTGGGAGTTCACCTACGAGTCCGGCATGACCGTGGTGCATGCCGAGGAGGTGACCGGCCTCGGCATTCCGGCCATCATCGAGAAGGCCCGCAGAATAGTCGGCGACGGCCCGACCTACGTCTCCTTCGATATCGACAGCGTCGATCCGGCCTTCGCGCCCGGCACCGGTACGCCGGAAGTCGGCGGGCTGACGACGCGCGAAGTGCTTGAACTGCTGCGCGGCCTCAAGGGCCTCAACATCGTCGGCGGCGACGTCGTCGAGGTGGCGCCGCAATATGACGCGACCACCAACACGGCGCATGCCGCCGCACAGGTGCTGTTCGAGATACTGAGCCTGATGGTGTTCAGCCCGGCTGTCACCGGCAAGGGCGCCTGACTTTCAGAAAGCAAAGGCGGCCGCCGCGCTGGAGCCGACGGCCGACCCGAATAAACAAAGCTTCCAGAGGGGAATAACAATGACAATCCGAAAGACATTCTCATCCATCGCCGCCGTGCTGATGCTTGGCACAGCCGTTTTCGGCCTTTCAATTCAGGCCGCTAGCGCCGATGCGCTGGCGGACATCACCAAGGCCGGCACCATCAATGTCGGCGTCTTCGCCGACTTTCCGCCCTTCTCCTCGGCCAGCGCCGACATGAGCCTCAAGGGCTATGACATGGATGTCGCGCAATACATTGCCGATACGCTCAAGGTGAAGCTCAACCCCATCGCCGTCACCGGCCAGAACCGCATCCCGTATCTGAACGACAAGCGCGTCGACATCCTGATGAGCGTCGGCTACTCGAAGGAACGCGAGCAGGTCATCGATTTCGCCGCCGCCTACGCGCCCTACTACATCGCCGTGATCGGTCCGGCGGCACTTGCGGTCAAGGGCAAGGAAGACCTCGCCGACAAGTCGATCGCCGTCAATCGTGGCACGCTGGAAGACACGTCGCTCACCGAGGCAGCACCGGCGTCGGCTGACATCAAGCGCTTTGACAACTACAATTCTGTGATCCAGGCCTTCATCTCCGGCCAGACGCAGCTGATGGTCGTCGGCAACGACGTCGGCGCGCAGGTGCTGGCCAAGCAGGACGCACTGAAGCCGGAGCAGAAGTTCCAGCTTCTGACCTCGCCCTCGCATATCGGCCTCAACAAGAACGAGGACGGCCTGAAGAAGGCTGTCAACGATGCGGTCGCCAAGATGCTGGCCGACGGCAAGCTGGACGAAAGCTCGAAAGCCTGGCTGAAGACGCCGCTCAATCCCGAAAACCTCAAGGATTGAGTTTCCGTGGCCTTTGCCTGGCTCCCGGGTGCCCTGGGCGACATCGCGCACGGCGCGGCCACGACGATCCTGCTGATCGCCGTGACCACGCTGGCCGGAACGCTGCTCAGCATCCTGGGTGCCGCGGGGCGACGAAACGGGCCGGCGCTGCTCAAGCGGGCAATCGCCTGTTACGTCGAGGTGATGCGCAACACGCCGTTCCTGGTGCAGCTGTTCTTCATTTTCTTCGGGCTGCCCAGCCTCGGCATCCGGCTCGACCCGATCCTGGCCGCCATGCTGGCGATGACGCTCAACATGGCGGCCTACACCATCGAGATCGTCGGCGCCGGGCTAGACGCCGTGCCCGGCGGGCAGACGGAAGCGGCGCTCGCGCTGGGCTTGCGGCCACGCCAGGTGTTCGTCAAGATCGTGCTGCCGCAGGCGCTCAAGATCATCTATCCCGCGCTCACCAGCCAGGTCGTCATCATGATGCTGGAGTCGGCCGTCGTGTCGCAGATCGCCGTGCGTGAGCTGACCTACGAGGCCGACATGCTGCAGGCGCGTACCTTCCGCTCTTTCGAGACCTATTTCGTCGTGACGCTGGTCTATCTCGCTCTGTCGATGGCCTTGCGCCGGCTGCTGGTATCAGGCGGGCGCCGTGCGCTCGGAGCCGGCGTGTCATGATCGAATTCACCTCCTGGGACATCGTGCGCAACCTGCTGCTCGCCGCCCGCTGGACGGTGCTGCTATCGCTGGCCGCCTTCATCGGCGGCGGCATCGTCGGCCTGATCGTGCTGTTCTTCAGGATCGCCAAAAACAAATGGAGCCGGCGCATCGCCTCCGGCTACATCGCCCTGTTCCAGGGAACGCCGCTCCTGATGCAGCTGTTCCTGATGTTCTTCGGGCTGCCGATGCTGGGCCTGCGCATCGAACCCTGGACGGCGGCGGCGCTCGGCCTGACCTTCTTCGCCAGCGCCTATCTCGCCGAGATCTGGCGCTCCGGCGTCGCGGCGCTACCCCTGGGCCAATGGGACGCCGGCGCCAGCCTTGGCCTGCACTATCTGCAGGAGCTGAGGCTGATCATCCTGCCGCAGGCCTTTTCGATCACCCGCGCACCCACCGTCGGCTTCCTGGTGCAGCTGATCAAGTCGACCGCGCTCACCTCCATCATCGGCTTCGAGGAACTGGTGCGGACCTCCAATGCCATCAACAATGCGACCTTCGAACCGTTCAAGGTTTACGGGCTGGTGGCTCTGATCTTCTTCATCATGTGCTTTCCGCTGACGCAATACGCCCGCAGGCTCGAGAAACAGGCGGCTGCTCGCTGACGCGCCAAGGTAGCTGTCCTTACGGTTAGCGCTCGACTTCAGGCCGGCAGCCCAAGCTGCTTGCGCAGGCTCTTGTCGAATGCGGATGCGGGGACGAAACGGCGCAGGAAACTGACCTGGCGCGCCATTTTTCCCGCCGCGTAGCGTTTCTTCGGCGCGGGATCGGTCGCCGCGGCCAAAACGGTGTTGGCGACCACTTCGGGCGCATCGCCTTTTTCCATCGCCTTGCGCACTGATGTGGTCATGCCGACACGCGCGGAGTCGTAGATTTGGAGCGACCGGTCGGGGGCGGCAAGGTTGTCCTCGAATGCCGTGCGGGTATAGGCGGGCTCCACCAGGGAAACGCGAATGCCGAACGGGCGCAATTCGTGATCGAGCGACTCGGAATAACCCTCGATGGCATGTTTGGTAGCCGAGTAGAGTGCGAAATAGGGAGCGGGGATGAACCCCTGCACCGAACTCAAATTGACGATTCTGCCCTTGCCTTGGCGCCGCATCGCCGGCAGAACCGCGTTGGTCACGCGCAAGACGCCAAAGACGTTCACGTCGAACAGTGCCTTGGCCTGAGCGGTCGAGGACTCCTCCGCGCCGCCAAACAGGCCCATGCCGGCATTGTTGACCAGCAGGTCGATGCGTCCAGCCTTGGCCAGAACGTCCTCGACCATTGTCGCGACGGACGCGTCGTCGGTCACGTCGCAGGTCAGCATGGTCACGCCGGCGGATTGCTGGGAGCCCGTGCGACGGCTGGTTCCGAAGACGCGAAAGCCGGCGCCTAGCAAGGCGTCGGCGGTAGCGCGCCCGATGCCGGACGATGCCCCTGTGACCAGGGCGACGCCAGGATTGGTCTTGTTCATGGAAATCATATCCTTCTTTGCGTTGGATCGGATTGGGAAAAGCATGAGAGGCCGGGGCAAAGGGCGTTGGTCATGACTGCGTCCGGCTACCGGTTAGTTCCAGCGTCTTAACAGGGCGCTGGCATTCACGCCGCCGAAGCCGAAGCCATTGGAGATCGCGTACTCCATCTCCATGGGCCGGGGTGCGTTGGCGACGAAGTCGATTCCGTCGCCGGCCGGATCGGCCTCGCCCAGGTTGAGGGTTGGCGGGGCGACCTGATCCCTGAGCGCCAGGATTGCGAAGATAGCACCAAGCCCGCCGGCCGCTCCGAGCAGGTGCCCGGTCGCCGATTTCGTGGCACTGACAGCTATCGCGAAATCGCGCCCGAACACGCTCTTGATCGCTTCGATCTCACCCAGGTCGCCGACTGACGTGGAGGTCGCATGCGCATTGAGATGACGAACCTGGCGTGGCGAAATCCCTGCCTGGGCAATCGCGATCTGCATGGCCCGACGCGCGCCGTCGCCGTCCTCCGGCCCGGAGGTAACGTGGTGGGCATCCGCGGTCGTGCCGTAGCCGACGAGCTCAGCCAACGGCTTTGCGCCGCGCGCCAACGCGTGGTCCAATGCCTCGATGACCAGCACGCCGGCTCCTTCGCCCATGACGAAGCCGTCCCGCGATGTGTCGAAAGGGCGCGAGGCTTGAGCCGGCGCCCAATTGAAGCCGGTCGAAAGAGAACGAGCGGCTGCGAAACCGCCGAGACTGACGGTGTTGATGCACGCTTCCGTCCCGCCGCACACGGCGATGTCGGCTTCGTTGGCCCGGATCAGGCGGGCGGCGTCGCCGATCGCCTGGATGCCCGCCGCGCATGCCGTTACCGGTGCGCCGAGTGGACCTTTGAAACCATGACGGATCGAGATGTGGCCCGCCGCGAGGTTTACCAGGAAGGACGGCACCGTAAAGGGAGACAGGCGGCGGGCGCCACGCAGGTCCACCGTGCGCACCGCCTCGGTGATGGCGGGGAACCCGCCGACCCCTGAAGCGATGATCGTGGCCGTGCGCAGGCGCTCCGTTTCCAGGGCAGGCTTCCATTGCGCCTGCGCGAGCGCCTCTTCCGCCGCAGCCAGCGCAAAGAGGATGAACCGGTCCACCTTGCGTTGATCCTTCGCGGACAGGACGGCATCGGCATCGAAACCAGCCTCCGGATCTTCGCCCAGGGAGGGAACCACGCCGCCAATTTTAACCGGCAGCTCTCCCACCACATCGTCAGGAAGCCTGCGAACGCCCGACCGGCCGGCAAGCAGGCGTGACCAGGACGCTTCGACATTGGCGGCCAAGGGCGTGACCGCTCCCATGCCCGTGACGACAATCCGTTGCATCTGCTCTCCTATTCTTGGTGTGCCGGCGGCGTTGCTCGCGCCGTTCAAGCGGCGACTGCTTCGCGAACCTGATCGGCCGCCGCATCCAGAAAAGCCCGCGCAAGGTCGGGGTCGTTGACGACTCGCGAGAGCACGACCGCGCCGACCATCGTCGAGAGAACGGCCATTGCCTTGTTGCCGGTCTTTTCGCTGTCGCCCTCGCCAACCCAACCGCCGAGCATCTCAAGGTACGCCTTGATCCCGGCCTCGAATGACGCCTTCACCTCGGCACCTTGCCTGGCCGCATCCGAGCCGAGCGCAACGACCGGGCAGCCGTCCATCTTTTCCCCGCGATGATCCATGCTGAGGTAGAATGAGATCACCCCATCGAGAGGATTCCCAGGATTTGCCGCGGTCGCGGCCGACCATTTGTGGGTGGCGCTTTCCATCGCCCGCCTGGACGCCAGCGCCGCCAAATCGTCCTTCGACTCGAATTGCTTGTAAAAGGCGCCCTGGGTCAGCCCGGCCCCCTTCATCAGATCCTTGAGGCCGATGCCGTCGAAGCCGCGCTCCCGAAAAAGCCGGCTTGCCACATTGATCACGGTCTCGCGGTTTTCCGCGGCCTGAGTGCGACTCACACGCATCGTCATCTCCTTTTTTAGATTGCATTCGTAATCTATACCCTATATAGAGGGTGAACGCAATCTAAAAAAGGACAAATGAGATGACACGCAAAACCCTGGGCGCCTCGCTTCTGGCGGCGCTGTTTCTTGCAACCCCGGCTCTTGCCGAGGAAGCCACCATCGGACGGCCGATCGAAGGCGGCAGCCTGCACCAGGGACACCTGGACATGGTGGCCTACTACGTTCCGAACGGCGACCTGCTGGAGGTCACCGCCACTTTCGCATCGAAGGCCGGGGGTGATCCGCTGCGGGTTGTCATGGTCCTCGCCAACAGTGACTCCGTGGCGTTTTCCATACCGGGCTACCCGGGCTCGCTCTACGCGTTCTCAAGGTCCGGCAAGGAGGTGACGGTCTCGACCGAGACTGACACATCCCAGCGGGCCGACGCGACAATGCCCTGACCCTGACGCGCAGGCCGCGGCCGCGCGATGCTGGCCGGGGCTCTCGCGTCGGAACGGCGCGCCACCAACAAGTCTGGAGAGAGGTCACATGCTTTACAGCTATTTTGTCGAAAAATCGATCCGGCAGAGCTTCGACGACGTCAACAACCATCGCTGGGATGCGGCGGTGAAGGCCATCGCGCCACATGTCCATCACCGGGTCGGCGGCGCCCACGCTCTTGGTGGGGAGCGCCACGACAAGCAAGCCCTGCGCCGCTGGTTCGAGCGCCTCGGCCGTGTTCTGCCCACTCTCCAGCTCACGGTCAACCACGTCTGGGTGAAGGGCTGGCCGTGGCATACCACCGTGTTCGCCCAGTGGGATGGCACCGCAACCCTGCTCAACGGCGATACGTCCTACATCAACCGTGGTCTCCACGTGTTCACGCTGCGGTGGGGCACGGTTCATGCGCTCGAGGAGTTTTACGATTCACAGGCGGCGGCGCGCGGTCTCGCCGCTCAAGCCGCAGCCGGCCTCGAAGAAGCTGTCGCCGAACAGATAACAAGCTAGCGGAAGCGCGGTCCGAGGGCCGGCCCAGGTTTACGGACCGGTCGCTGATCGTCTTCGTCATGTCGCAGCATCGGTCGAGCCGAGGCAGGCATACAGCTTTCCTGTTAGGAATAGGCCTTGACATCTTACCGTTCGAATTGTCCATTTGATGCTTGACCGGGCCGAACGGGGCGGCGAGGGCGGACAGGGGCAAACCGGCGCGTGGATAGACAGTCGAGTCGAGTGCTGTTGAAGACGGTTGGGCTGACAAAAGCCTTTCGAGGGCTGGTTGCCCTGCGGGATCATTCCATCGAGCTCCACGAAGGTGAAATCGTTGGGGTAATCGGGCCGAATGGCTCGGGTAAGAGCACGCTTTTCAACCTGATCACCGGCTTCTCCCAGCCGAATTCCGGTAGCATCGAGATGGAGGGCCGTTCGATCGTCGGCCTGCGCACGTCGCAGATCGTCGCGATGGGCATTGCCCGCACCTTTCAAGGTTCTCGCCTGTTCGGCAGCCTCAGCGTCGCACAGAACGTGCTGACGGCGGCGCAGTTGCGCCATCCTGTCGGCTCCGTCGACACCGTGCTGCGCGGTCGGCGCTATCGCGAGCGGGTGGCCGCGACGCGGCAGAAGGCCGACGAACTCCTCGACCTCATGGGCCTGACGGATCAGGCCGGCAGGGTCGCCGCGGATCTTCCCTATGGCGATCAGCGGCGGCTGGAGATTGCGCGTGCGTTGGCGACCGGCCCGCAACTGCTGCTGCTCGATGAGCCCGCAGCCGGGCTTGATTCCAACGAGACCAAGGTGTTGGCAGCGCTGATCCGGACGATCCGTGACCGCTACGGCGTAACGGTGGTCGTTGTCGAGCACGACATGGACCTGATCATGGCGCTGTGCGAACGCATCCAGGTGCTGGCGACTGGCGAGGTGATCTGCGTCGGAACACCGGAGCAGGTGCGCGAACACCCGAAAGTGCGGGAGGCGTATCTTGGCCACGCCTAGCCCCGTGCTGCTCAGCGTCGAGAACCTCGAGGTCAATTTCGGCGCGGTGCGTGCGCTGAAGGGCATTTCGCTCGACGTCCATGCCGGCGAGGTGGTGGCGTTGGTGGGGGCCAACGGCGCCGGCAAGAGCACGACTTTGCGCACCATTTCCGGCCTGTCGCGGCCGCGCGGCGGCAAGATCATCTTCGATGGCAAGCCGATTGGAGGTATCGCTCCGTCGCGCATCGTAAGTCTGGGCATCGCGCAGAGCCCGGAGGGCAGGCGCCTGTTCGGCGGCCTGACGGTGGCCGACAATCTGCGGCTCGGCGCCTGCACCCGCACCGACAAGGAGGCCGTCGTCAGAGACAGCGAGCGCATGTTCATGCTGTTCCCGATTCTCAAGCAGCGGCTGAAGCAACTGGCCGGCACGCTGTCGGGCGGCGAACAGCAGCAGCTGGCTCTGGCGCGCGCGCTGATGGCGGCGCCGCGCCTGCTGCTGCTCGACGAGCCTTCGCTCGGCGTTGCGCCGCTGCTGGTGCGCCATATCTTCAGCGCGCTTGCCGAACTGAAGCGCCAGGGCATGACGATGCTGCTGGTGGAACAGAACATCACGCTCGCGCTGGACCTCGCCGACCGTGCCTATGTGCTGCGCACGGGTCAGGTGGCGCTGTCGGGCCGGTCCGCGGAACTGCGCGACAGCGAACGCGTGGCTCAGGCATATCTTGGGGCGGCAACATGACCCAACTGGATTATATCCTGCAGCAGATCGTCAATGCGGTGAGCCTAGGCAGCCTCTACGCACTGGTGGCGGTCGGCCTGTCGATCGTCTTCGGCGTGCTCAAGCTGACCAATTTCGCGCATGGCGACGTCATGATGGTAGGGGCCTTCGGGGTTGCCTTGCTGGTCGGCATCGGCGTTCCGTTCCCGGTCGCCGTGATCTGCGGCATCGCCGCGGCCGCCGTCGCGGGCTTCCTTATCGAACGCATCGCCTATCGTCCGATCCGCGACGCGCCCGACGTCGCGCGACTGCTCACCAGCCTCGCCGTCACCTACATCATCGAGAACGTCGGCATCCTGGTGTTCACCTCCTCGCCGCGCAATTTTCCACTCCCCGATATTCTCAACACCTCCTGGGAAATGTCGAACGGCGCCATCACCTTCACCAGCATCAATCTCCTGACCATCGCGCTGACCTTCGTGTCGCTGCTGCTCCTCGGCTGGTTCATCACGCGCACCACGACCGGGCTCGGCATGCGCGCCGCGGCTGAGGACATGTCGGCGGCACACCTTGTCGGTCTGAACGTCAACCGGCTGATCATCGTCGCCTTCATCGTCGCCTCCGCCTATGCCGGCCTCGCCGGCATTCTGTGGGCGGCACAGGCCGGCGTGGTGCAGCCGCAGATGGGCTTCACGCCGCTCCTGAAGGCTTTCGTGGCGGCAATCATCGGCGGTTTCGGGTCGATCGCGGGCGCCCTGGTCGGCGGCTACATATTGGGCGCGCTGGAGATCTTCATCGTCGCATTCCTGCCGAGCAGCGTTTCGTCCTATCGCGACGCAATCGTCTTCGCCGTGCTGATCGCCTTCCTCCTGGTGCGCCCGGGCGGGCTGCTCCAGCCAAACCGGGAGATAAAGCTGTGAGCCGGGAAGCGCGGATCACACTCCTCGTCCTCGTCGCCCTGGTGGCGGGAGCAGCTGTCGCTTTCGGTGCACCGCACGTGCTGAGCGACTATTTCGTCCGGATTATCCTGCTGATCGCGCTGAATGCTATCCTGGTGCTGGCGCTGTCGCTGAGCAACGGTTTTACGGGCGTGTTTTCGCTCGGTCATGTCGGCTTCATCGGCGCCGGCGCGTATATTTCGGGAATCCTGTCGATCCCGGTGCAGCAGAAGATGGCGCTGCTGCCGCATCTGCCGACGTTTCTGCATGCTTTCAGCCTCCCCTTCCTGCCGGCGACGCTGGTGGCAGGTCTTCTGACGGCACTGCTTGCGGTGGTCGTCGGTTACCCCTTGATGCGCCTGTCGGGCTATTTCGTTTCGGTGGCGACGATGGGATTCTTGATTATCGTCAACGTGGTGCTGATCAATGCGTCGGACTTCACCCGAGGCGCCCGCACGTTCACCGGCGTGCCGCTGGAGACGACGTTGCCCTGGGTGATGGGTTGGCTCGCCATCACGGTGTTCGTGCTGGCGCGCCTGGTCTATTCGCCTTTCGGGCGCGCCATGAAGGCGGTGCGCGACGACACGATCGCGGCCAGCGCTGTCGGAATCGGCGTGTTGCGGACCAGACTGATCGCCTTCGTCATAGGCGCGTTCTTCTCAGGCGTCGGCGGGTCGCTCTACGCACATTATCTCGGCTCGTTTTCGCCGAACACCTTTTACTTCGCGCTGACGATGAGCCTGATCACAATGCTGGTGCTGGGCGGCATGGGCTCCCTGACCGGCGCGGTGGTCGGCGTCATCTGCGTTTCGCTGTTGTCGGAGGTCCTGCGCTCGGTCGAACGCGGCTTCACGATCGGCGATTTTGCGGTGCCGGCCCTGTTTGGCGCCAGCCAGATCGTGCTCGGCTTCATCTTCATTCTAGTCATGATCTTCCGGCCGAAGGGGATCATGGGGGACCGGGAACTTACGTTCGGATTAACCCAAAGATCGGCAACGGTGAACCAGACAGAGGAACGAAAACGATGATCAAACTCACTCGACGCGGCACCATCGGCCTGGGACTGGGCGCATTTTTCGCGCTTGCCTCGGCCAGCACGGCACTTGCTGCCGACACGATCAAGATCGGCTATCCGGCAAACCTGACGGGCATCCAGGCCTCCCTCGACGGTCCGATGCTGAACGGCGCCAAGCTGGCAGCGAGCGAAATCAACGCCGCCGGCGGCGTGCTCGGCCAGCAGATAGAACTGGTGATCTACGACTCCAAGAGCGATTCGACGACGATCTCGACCGTCGCCAGCCAGTTGATCGACAGCGACAAGGTCGTCGGCATCATCGGCTTCGCCGATTCCGACTCGGTGCTGGCCATCGGACCGCAGGTCCAGAAGGCGCAGATCCCGTTCATCACCCCCGGCGCGACCTCGCCGAAATTGCCGAGCCAGCTCGGCAACGAGATCTTCCTGGCCGCCTTCGGCGACAACGTTCAGGCCGCGGTTGGCGCGGAATTTGCGCTGAACAAGCTGAACGGCAAGACCGCCTACCTGCTCACCGACATCGGCACCGAATACACAACGCTGCTGTCGGACTACTTCGTCACCGCCTACGAGCATGGCGGGGGCAAGATTTTGGAGCGCGACACCTACAAGATCGGCGACAAGACCTTTACCGCGCAGATCGCCAAACTGAAGGCGCTGTCGCCGCAGCCCGACTTCGTCTATGCCTCGTCGAATGCCGAGGAAATCGGCCTGATCTTGAAGCAGATGCGCCAGGCCGGCATCAACCTGCCGGTCATTGGCGGCGACGGCTACGACACGCCCTTGCTGATCCAGGTCGGCGGCGACGCAGCCAAGGACACCTACTTCACCACCCACGCCTATATCGGTGAGGGCGCCACCCCGAAGGTGCAGGCCTTCATCGACGCCTACACCAAGTCGGTCGGCAATGCCCCGGAGAACGCTTTCGCTGCGCTCGGTTACGACTCGGTCAAGCTGATGGCCGACGCGATCAAGCGTGCCGGCGCGCCGGATCCGGCCAAGATCCGCGACGCACTGGCCGCTACGTCCGGGCTCGACGGCGTGACCGGAACGATCACCTACCGCCCGGGCATTTCGGTGCCGGACAAGTCGGTCTCGGTCATCGGTGTCAAGGACGGCAAGCTTGTCCTGGCAAGTGAAGCGGCACCGACCTTTGTCGCGGAGCCGTGATCTTGTCCACTCCGGGTTCCCTTTGGGACATCTACAGGTCGCGGCTCTCCGCCGCGACCTTCACCGACCTGACGCATGCGTTTCATCCGGGCCAGCCGCATTTCCCGGCCTTCCCGGACGAGGAGCGCCGTGCGTTGCTCGATTTTTCGAAGGGCGACGCCTTCCAGGTCCACCACTACGCCTTCGTCGGACAGTGGGGCACCCATGTCGATCCGCCGGTGCACTTCATCGACGGCGGCCGCTCGATCGACCAACTGCCGGTGGCGGAGATGCTTCTGCCGTTGGTCATCCTCGACATCAGCGACAGGGTCGCCGCCGATCCCGACGCGACGCCGACGCTCGACGACATTTCCGCTTGGGAGACGCGGAACGGCCGTGTCCCCGAAAAGTGTTTTGTCGCACTTCGCACCGGGTGGTGGCCGCGCTGGCCAGACCCGGTGGCGTTTCAGAACAAGTCGGCCGACGGTATCTCGCATGCGCCGGGCTGGTCGAAGCCGGTGCTGGAGGAACTTCTGGAACGCCGCGGTGTCGCTGCCATCGGGCACGAGGGCATGGATACCGATCCCGGCCGCGCCACTTCCGCGGGTGACGCAAGCCTGGAATACTATGTGCTGTCCCGCGACTGCTGGCAGATCGAGCTCCTGGCCAATCTCGACAAGGTGCCTGAAGCCGGTGCGTTGATAATGGCAAGCTGGCCAAAGCCAAAGGCCGGATCCGGCTTCCCGGCTCGCGCTGTCGCCATCCATGAAGCGGCCGGCTGAACGCGTGAAGCCGCAGCTGGTGGCGGTCTAGGGACCGCCACACAACGATCATCAGACACGGAATTCAGACATGGATATAGACACAGTCCGCGATGCTTTTCCGGCGATGGCGAGAGGTGCCGAGCCGAAAAAGCGGATTTTCTTCGACAATCCCGCGGGAACCCAGATGGCGAGCCGATCGATCGAGCGTATGACGCGTGCCATGATCGAGACCAACGCCAATCTTGGCGGCTATTTTGAAACCTCACTCGCGGCCCAGGCGATGGTCGACGACGCGCATCAGGCGATGGCCGATTTCTTCAATGCCGCGGACCGGCGTGAGGTGGTGTTCGGCCAGAACATGACGACTCTGACTTTCGCCGTCTCGCGCGCAATCGGCCGCGATCTGAACGCCGGCGACGCCATCGTGCTGACGCGCATGGATCATGACGCCAACGTTGCACCCTGGCTGATGCTGGCGGAGGATCGCGGGCTTGAAGTGCGCTGGATCGACCTCGATCCAAAAACGTTCGAACTCGACCTGTCGACGCTGGAGGCCACTATCGACGAGCAGGTCAAGCTGGTCGCCGTCGGCTATGCCAGCAACGTTACCGGCACGATTAACGACGTCAAGCGGATTGCGCAGCGCGCACGCGCTGTCGGGGCGCTGAGCTACATCGATGCGGTGCAGTTCGCGCCGCATGGGGTGATCGACGTCCAGGAGATTGGCTGTGATTTCCTGGTTTGCTCGGCCTACAAATTTTTCGGACCGCATCACGGGGTGTTGTGGGGCCGGTTCGATCTGCTGCAGGCGCTGACCGCCTATAGAGTGCGCGCGGCTTCGAACACGCCACCTGGAAAATTCGAGACGGGGACGACAAGCCGCGAGGCGCTTGCCGGGGTGCTTGGCGCCGTCGAGCACTATGCCTGGCTCGGACAGTCCTTCGGCAACGTCCACCCGCAGGCGACGCGGCGGGAGCGCATCGTCGCCGGCATTGAAGCCGCCGACCGCTATGAGCGTGTCCTGACAGCACGGCTGATTGCCGGATTGTCCAGAATTGATGGCGTCTTGATCCAGGGCATATCAGATGTGGCGGCGCTGGCGCGCCGTGTGCCTACCGTATCGATCACCGTTGACGGACCCGATCCCGCCGATATCGCCAAGGCGATGGCAAAGGAAGGCATCTATCTCTGGCACGGCCACAATTACGGTTTGGAGCCAATCAAGCGGCTGGGGCTTGCGGACCGCAACGGCGTCGTCCGCATCGGGCTGGCCCATTACAACACCGAGGCGGAAGTCGATTTCCTGTTGGCGAAGCTGGCAACCTGGATGAAGACGCGGACCTGACATGCGCGACAAAAACGGAACCCCGAGGATCGGCGTCAAGCTGCGCCATGCCAGACAGGTGCTTGGCCTCAGCCTGGAAGAGCTCGGCGCGCGCATCGGGCTGACCGAGGGCTATCTCTCGAAGATCGAAAACGACCGCGCGACGCCCTCGATGGCGGCTCTGCACCGGCTGGTGCAGGCGCTGGGCATCAACATGAACGCGATGTTCGGCACGGTGCAGCACAATGCCTCGGAAGTGTTCGTTTTGCGGCACAACGAGCGTCCGCACATGGAGACGGGACATCGGCGTTCAGGCAACCATGTCGTGCTCGAGCAATTGGTGCCATCCGGTCCGGAATATCTGCTGCAGATCAACGTCCACGTGATCGAGGCCGGCGGCGGCAGCCCCGAGTTGATCAGCCATAAGGGACAGGAATTCGGCTACGTGCTCGAAGGTTCCGTCGAGTTGCTGGTCGAGGCGAACGTGGTGGCGCTCGAGGCAGGCGACGTGTTCTATTTCAACTCCGAACTCGGCCACGGCTACCGCAATATCGGTTCGACCACGGTCCGTATC
>NZ_RZOM01000250.1:0-6499 GCF_003999175.1 Mesorhizobium sp. M7A.F.Ca.ET.027.03.2.1
TCGATGTTGTCATTCTAGAGCGCGACATTTGTGGTGGTGGCCCGAGCGGCCGCAATTCCGGAATGGTGCTTTCGGCATGGACCAAATACAGCGCGCTTGCCGCGCTGCGCGACGGAAACGACGCGCTTTCGATCATCAAGGCATCCGAAGCCGCGATCGGCGGCATCGAGGCTTTCTGCAAGGCCGAGGCAATCGACGCCTGGTTCGATCGCATCGGCTGGATCTGGGGCGCTACGTGCGAAGCACAGCTTGGCGCCTGGGACGACGCGTTAAACAGGCTGGCAGCGCACGGCTACGTCCCGGCGCGGCGAGTTTCGCGCCCGGAGATCGCGGCGATGGCCGGTACGACGAGCCACCTTGGCGGTGCGTTCGACGCTTCGTCGGCAACTGTGCATCCAGGGTTCCTGGTGCGCGGCCTGCGTCGTGCAGCGCTGAACCGCGGCGTTCGGATTTATGAAAAGTCGCCGATGAAGCGGTTTTCGCGACGTGGCAAGCTCACGGTGGAAACGGCGAAAGGAACTGTGTCCTGCGGCAAGGTCGTGCTTGCCATGAATGCCTGGTCCGGGGCGATTCCGGAACTGGCCCCTGCGATCTTCAACATCTCCAGCGACGACGCCATGTCACAGCCCATTCCAGGCCTTCTCGACAAGGTCGGCTACCGCCGGGCGCCGCTGATGATCGATTCCCGCGTCTTCGTTGGCGGTTGGTCTCCGACGCGCGATGGTCGGCTGTCCGTCGGCGTCAGCGGTGGTGTCATTGGCTTCGGCGGCATCGTCGACCAGCGTTTCCATGGCCTGTCGCCACGGGTCGCCGAAATGCGTCGCGTGCTGCGGGATGGCCACCCGGCGCTCGCCGATTTCCCGCTCGAGACATCGTGGAACGGCCCGATCGACCGGACGGTCAGCGGCGTCCCGCTGTTCGGCGCTTTGCCCGCCAACCGCGATGTCGTCTACGGCTACGGCTTTTCCGGCAATGGCACGACAATGGCTTATATCGGCGGCGAGATCCTCACCGGCCTGCTGACTGACGGCGAATCGGAACTGACGCATTCGGCGCTGGTGCGTCCGGTGGCGCGCGGTTTCCCGCCCGAACCCTTTCGCTTCGTCGGTGCGCATTTCGTCCGTGGCGCGGTGCGTCGGCGCGACGATCTCGAACATGCCGGGCGCAAGCTGGATCCGGTGACGAGATGGCTCGCCGGGCTGGCCCCGTCCGGCGTCACTCCCTCCAAAGCCAATCTTCGGGCAAAGAAAGGATGACAATGTCCAAGGCCAGGATTTTCAAGCACAGCGAGTTGACTCTGAAGCCATCAGTCACGCCGACCGGAACGTCGTCGATCGCGCGCGTGATCAATGCCGAGATCAGCCGGACCATGGGCGGTGGCATTGAGTATCTGGAGAACGCCTCGATCGACTGGACCGTGACCTATGACGAGGTGCTGTTCATCCATGAAGGCACGCTGACGATCGAACTGGATGACGGCCGCCACGAATGCCGCCCTGGCGATATCGTCTGGCTGCCCAATGGCACGCATCTGAAATACATCGCAACCGAGCGCACCGGCTATTTTTACTGCCTGTACCCGTACGACTGGGCCGCGCGGCAAGGGACGTTAGAACCTTGAAGTGACAGGCATATCATAGTTGGCCTTTCACGGCGCAGTTCCGCCCCGCGGCCCCGGGTCGTTATTATAGCAACATGTATATTAGCTATTACTTGACAATAGGGCTAGGCTCTGGTTTCTTGATTTAACGGGTGTTTAACCAAGTTCGTTGCGTTTTTTTACGGACGGTGTTCGCATGTCAACGTTAGTTGTCGCGGACCCGCGGGGGGTGTATCTCGCTGGTCTGGAATGGGTGTTGCAGAAGGCTGGACACGATGTTGTCGCCCAGTGCCGCCGCCCTGTGGACGTTCTCGCTCATGTGGAGCGCCATCGGCCTGATATGGTCATCGTGGGCGTGGATCTCGCGGACCAGCAGACATCAGGTCTTTCCTCACGGCTGAAGGCCTGCAGCAGCGCTCTCGGCATCATCTTCATCGTGCAGCCAACCGGCGGGCTCGATGTCAGGGAAATACAGACGCTCGACGTCGATGGCCTGTTTCTGGACGGCATCAGCCACCGCTTTCTCATCGAATGCGTGAATGCGGTGGCGGCGGGCAAGAAGTGGATCGACAACAAGATCGTCCAGCAGCTGCTGATGCCGGGCTCGCAGCCGCAGCCAATGTCCAGGCTGACCGGGCGGGAGACCGAAATCGCCGATCTCGTCTCGCGCGGGCTGCGCAACAAAACCATCGCGCAGCGGCTGCATTTATCCGAAGGCACGGTGAAGATGCACCTGCATCACGTCTACGAGAAGTTGCACCTCGGCGGCCGGGCGGAACTGGCCTGGATGACGCACGGCAAAGCCGCCGAGCGTCCGGGAATGGGTCGAACCGGCCTGCTCTGAACACTCTCCACTCGCACCGACATTGTACGCACGGCAACGGCCGGAGAGCCGTCTGACGGCGTCTGGCGCGTGCCTGCGCGACCTCCCGCAGCGCCCGCCAGCCCGATCTATCGAAGGATATATATCGTTCGATCAGGTGCGGACATTGACCGCAATACTATCCAACCGGGAATGGACGCGCCCTCTGCGCCGGCGGCACAATGTGGTTTGAGGGCCGAAGTCAGTACGCGATGACACCCGCTTGCTAGGGTTCGGGCGGAAGTAAGGGGAGAGGGGTTTTCCAAAACAAACAGTGAACGTGACCCCCGCATGAGCGTGGGCCCGAGCCGTGTGCACAATTAGTCACCATCCAGGAAAGGATGACATTATGGCTACCATTAATATCGTAGGCGATCTGGTACTCGACCAGTCCGCCGGTCTCCAGGACGACGACGTCGCAATTTCCGTTGACGCTATCACCGGCGACATCTCCGGTGGTCTAGACGCCGCTTTTCTCACATATCTCAACGGTCTCACATTGTCCGCCGCGCAGTTGGCTTTTGCCGATACCGCGGAGGCGGCGAGCCAGGTCGGTCTCGTCACCGTGTCGCCGGCAGCCGGCGAAAATGTCGTTGAGCTGGAATTCGCGCCTCTGACCAACATGTCGTCCGGTCAGTTTACAGTCGACGGCGACGAAATCTTCCTCACCACGGTGCAGAACGGCAGCGCGGTGGAAGCATGGGCTGGCGGCAATCTCGTCGCGGCTTTCTACATCATCCCCAACGCCGGTAACACCTCGGCCACGGTTCAGATGATCACTTTCGAGGCGATCGATCACCCGCTCAACCCGCAGCCCGACGACAGGGTGAACTTCAGCGATATCCTGAAAGTCCGCGCGTTGGTCGAGACGTCGACGCCCATCGGCGACGACATTAACGTGGATGACGACGGTCCGGACGTCACTCTCTCCGGCACCGCCGCACCTACCCTCACGGCCGATGACACGACGTTGGGCACAAACCCCACCGGCGATTTCTCGGTCGTGTTCAGCACCGATTTCGGTACTGACGGTCCTGGTGCCGCCGGTGTTACCTACGCCCTGGACGTCCCCGCCCCTGGTACTTCGTCGGGTATCTTCGACGTGGCGACCGGTCAAGAAGCTCTCCTGACCAAGGTCGGCTCAATTATCGAAGGCCGCACCGCCGGTGGTGATCTGGTGTTCACTGTGGCCGTGAGCGCCGCCGGGATCGTGACGCTCGACCAGCTTCGCGCGGTCCAGCATACGCCGGACACCGGATCGGACCAGTCCACGACACTGGCAGCCGCCAACCTGATCACCCTGACGGCGACCGCTATCGACGCGGACGGCGACACCGACGCACAAGCCATCAACATCGGCCAGAACCTTGTCTTCAAGGACGACGCGCCGAGCATCAGCGCAGGGGGCGCAGAGGCCAGCGCCACGGTTGATGAGACCAATCTCGCGAGCAACTCGACCGCCGACTACTCGTCGAACTTCACGGGTCTCTACGGCGCTGACGGGGCCGGGACCACAACTTACGCGCTCAGTGTGAGCGTGTCGGGTGCCAACAGCGGTCTTGTCGACACGCTTTCCGGTGAGGCTGTCAACTTGACGGTCAACGGTGCCGGGGCCATCGAGGGTCGCACCGCAGTCGGCAATCTTCTGGTCTTCACGGCCAGCGTGGACGCCTTAGGTGTTGTGACGCTCAACCAGGATCGGGCGATCGTACATGACCCCAACAACGGGCCGAACGACACCGAAACGTTGACGGCTGACGATCTTATCAAGCTCACCGCCACCATAACCGACAAGGACGGCGACCAGGCATCGGCTTTCGTCAACATCGGCCAGAACCTTACCTTCACGGACGATGGCCCGACGATCGTCCAGGCGTTCGACGGCGATCCCGACACGGCTGGAGCCCAGCACGAGCAACTGCACAACGTGGTCGGTGTCGCGGCAACCGGTCTCTTCTCGTTCAACATCGGCAACGACCTGCGTGTCTACGACGCTACGCATTCTGACTTCGGTGATGCCGGCGCAGCGGCAGGTATACAGCAACTGGTGCTGACGGGCACGGTCGACAACGCCCAGAATCCCAATATTACCAACGTCGTCACGTCACTCGTTTCGGAAACTGCTACGACCGCAGTGTTCGATTTTGACTTCTCGTATGACAAGGACCCGATCACGGCTGGTATTCAGCCCGCGACGGCGGGTGGCACGTTGACCTTCAACAAGGCTGCGGGCACGTACTCCATCGTCTTGGATGACGTGGTCGACGGGTTCAGCTTCAGCGTCTTCCACTCTTCGGAGCTGCTGGCGAAGGCACCTCCCGGCAACACCGGCCACCCCGAACTCGTGGTGACGGAGCTGGACGCCAACAACGGCACAACGGACACTGACGGCTTCTACGTGCAGTTCACAGCGAACTCGAACCCTGCCGGTTCCCCGTTCGGCTTCAACGGCTCCGGTGACGGTTCGCCGATTGCAGGTGATACCTTGTTCAACAACGGGCAGTTCCTCACCAGCGCCTTCGAGGACTGGGTCTCCGCCACTCAGTCGACCAACGGCGTGGCCGGTGACACAATCCAGAAGGGCGAACTGCTCACCCTGCGGTTCTTCAACGAGAACATTATGGGCGACGTGAACCCCGGCGCCCCCGGCGGAGGTACCGAGAAGATCGCGCCGACGGATGCAGTGGACGCTATTGCCATCAAGTTCGACGGCATCGGCAACAGCGAAGACCTTATCGTGGTCCTCGACCTGATTGATTACGGTGCCAATGGCGTGTTGGGTGGCGGCGACGACGTCGAGACGACGAAGTCGATCTACGTGCAAAACGCGGACTTCTTCAAGGGCAACACGGTACCGGCACCGTATAGCTCGGAGTTCACGCTCGACCAGAACGACGCCCTCGTGATCATCGAGAGCAATGATTACAACACCGCCACCGAGCACTACCAGATTCAGGGCATCCAGATCATGCAGTCCGGGAACGGGCTGGATGGTTCGGCCATTAACCTGAACCGAGTGACCGACAACCCGGGCACAGTCGGAGTTGAAGGTTCAAGCACCGGCGCGGCGACTGGCACCGGTGGCGGCGCGCTGCAGGCTTGGGAAGGTACAGACAACGACGTTCTCAAGATCACGGATATCGGCTTCATCGAGTCGACCTCCGGACAGATCGGCGCTCACCTTGATTTCGCGGTCAACATTCAGGACGGCGACGGCGACACAACCGGCGTCCAGCACCTGCTGGTCGACACCATCGCCTGATACCTGACCAAAGGGAGGCGGTTCACGCCGCCTCCCATCTCCATGTGGAGATAATTTCGCTCCCCGCGAAAACCGGCCCAACTGGCGTCCACCCGCACACACGGCAGATATATCATGATGAACCCCCCACGACCCTCTGCCCTGCAAGTGGTGATGAAAGAGGCCAAGCGCGCCATCCGGCCACTTATCTGGTTCAGCGGCGGCATCAACATCCTAATGCTGACCGGCGCGTTCTACATGCTGCAGGTCTATCACCGCGTGTTGGGCAGCCACAGTATGGAAACGCTGGTGATGCTGTCGTTGATGGCGGCGGCGGCGCTAGGCACAATGGCAGCGCTGGAGGTTGTGCGCGCGCGTCTTCTGGCTAAAGTCGGCACGTGGCTGAACGCGCGATTGGCGCCGGTTCTCCTGACCGTATCGGTCGAACACGCCGCCTCGGCGCCCGGTCAGATCAACGCCCGGGCGCTGCGTGACCTCGACCAGGTGCGGAATTTTTTTACCAGCCCGAGTATCTACCCGATCCTCGACGCGCCTTGGGCGCCGATCTTCCTGGGCGCTATCTTCCTCATGCACCCTTGGCTCGGCTGGCTGGCGACCTGCGGCGGTATCGCGCTGTTCGCATTGGCGTTGCTTACCGAGTACCTGACCCGCAAGCCACTGGCGGAAGCCGCGATCGCCCAGACGCGAGCCTACATGCAGGCCGAGCAAACGATCCGCAACGCGGAAGTCGTCCAGGCCATGGGCATGTTGAATCCCCTGCTTGAGAGCTGGAAGG
>NZ_RZOM01000251.1:0-6499 GCF_003999175.1 Mesorhizobium sp. M7A.F.Ca.ET.027.03.2.1
CATGGAAGAAGGCGATCGAATTGACCAGTTCGCCGGAGGCTTCGGCGAACCAGACACCGGCCTTGCTGGACAGCGCCGTGAGCACCGCGATCACCAGCGTCAGCGTCCAGGCTTCCTTCCAGCGGTCGGAAACCCAGTAGGCCCGCATCAGGCCCCAGAAGCTGCGCATCGACGACACCGGCGTCAGAAGCGATCGCCCTGCGGCATCGCGAGGTGTTTTTTCCGGTACTGACTCTTGCGATGGTCTACCGACCCGAATCACGATCCCGCCCAAACCTTTTTCCTTTTGTTACGGATGGTAACACCAATTGATCATTTTCCATTAATTTAAAACCGGCCCGACCGGATTGCCCCGGCAGCCGTTGCCGTGAGGCAACAGATTACACGCTGAAATATAGCGACAACGGTCGGCAATAATCAAAATATCGATATTGATTTCAGATGCTTGATCTTCAATAAAATGCCGTCGATGGAGCTTCCCCTGGGGAAGGCTTTCACACGGTTTCGTGAACTCGAAATCGTGTCGAGCGATCGGTTTTCTCACTGCGGACGGCCCAGAGAGCTCGAAAATTTGCGGTTCGTGACTCGCCAGGAATGCCGTGGTCGTCCTTGCCAGGGGCAGGAAGTGACGGGAGAATCGATCGAGCGGCGCGTTCCGTCTTGTCCGGTCAGCTGAGGGACTGCGTTTGACAATTCATCCGCTTGGGGTTGAACCTTGCCCGCCATCGTCGACACTCATGCATGTCCGGTTCTCCAACAAGGAAGCTCCCAATGCTTGCACGCGCGGCCGCAATCCTGTCCCTCTTCGCCTGGCTGCCCCTCGTACCTTTGGCGCATGCCGGCGCGCAGAGCATCCCGGCCAGCGCCGAAGGCCAGATCGAGTTCAACACGCCGTCCGGCAACATCGGCTGCATCTACACGGCCAAAGGCGGCACCGGCACCTATGAGCCAAAGGATGGCGGCCCGGAGCTGAGTTGCTCGCGCGTCGAGCCGAGCTACGTCACGATTATCCTGGGTCCGAAGGGGCCAGCCACGCTGATCAAGAACCCGGGCGAGCAGGGCTGCTGCAGCGATGTCGACAAGCTTGGCTACGGCAACAGCTGGAGCGCCGGGCCGTTCTCGTGCCAGTCATCAACCAAGGGACTGACCTGCACCGCCACGAACGGCCATGGATTTTTCATCAGCAAGGCCAAAGCGACGGTGAAGTAACGTTTGCTGCTGTCGCGGAGAGGAGAGGGCGGTCGGCTCAGCCGGCCTTGTCCAGTTCGCCGCGCGCCTTGGCGGCCGCCACCTGGCGAATGGCATCGGCCAGCGTGTCGGCATCCTGTGCGCCCATGACCGCGTATTTGCCCTCGAGCAGGAAGCACGGCACGCCAGAAATGCCCATGCGCGACGCGGTGGCGATCTCGGTGCGCACCGCCTCGACATCGGCCTCGGTCGGCAAAAGCGTGGCGACCACGGACGCATCCATGCCGGCCTCGCGCGCCGCCTCGACCAGCACGGCATGATCGCCAATGTTGGCGCCTTCCTCGAAATTCAGCTGGAACAGCCGGCGCACAAGCCTGTTCTGAATGGCTTCGCCGGCGGCACCTGCCCAGCGGATCAGCCGATGCGCATCCAGCGTGTTCGGCGCCACCTTGATGGCGTCAAAGGCGAACGAGATGCCTTCGATTTCGCCCAGCGGCTCGATGCGGGCGTGAATCTCGCGGATGCGCTCATCACTGCCGAATTTTGCCAGCATGTATTCGCGGCGGTCCTTGCCTTCAGGCGGAATGGTCGGATCGAGCTGGAACGGCCGCCAGCGGACATGCACGTCGACATCGCCGACGGCGGCAATCGCCCTGTCGAGCCGCTTCTGGCCGATGAAGCACCAGGGACAGACGACATCGGACACCACATCGACGGTGATGGCGTTCAATTCGCTCATCTCGATCTCCTGATCCCTCAGTTGGGTTTGCGCCACCATGTTGGCAGTTGATACCCGAATATGGGCGTCTTTTGCGGATGTTCCAGGTAGTTCCAGTAGGCAATCCATTGCTGCGTGTTGTGCTGCATAGGCACCATGTAGTTGCCGGAGATCAGCAGCCGGTCGAGAACGCGAACGGCGGCAACATAATCCTCCTTGGAGCGGGCGCGCAGCATCGCCTCGATCGCTGCATCCACAGCCGGATCGGCGACGCCGGCGAGATTGAACGAGCCTTCCGTCCTGGCCGCGGCGGAACTCCAGCGCCCGCTCTGCTCGATGCCGGGCGACAACGAATTGTTGAAGCCGCTCGATCCTATCAGGACCTCGAAATCGAAGCGCTGCTTGCGCGACTGGATCTGGTCGCCGTCGAGGCTGCGAATGGTGAGATCGATACCGATCTTCTCCAGCGTGCGCTGGTAGATGCCGGCAAGGCGCTCCTCGTCCTGCGATGCGGTCAGGATTTCGAAGCTGAAGGGTTTGCCTTCGGGATCGAGCATCGTTCCATTCTGCACGTGGTAGCCGACACTTTTCAAAAGATCGAAGGCTGCCTTCAGCACGCGGCGGTCCTGGCCCGATCCGTCGGTCACCGGCGGCCGCCATGTACCGTCCATGACATCGGCAGGGACGCGGCCGGGGTAGGGCGCCAGAAGCGCTTTCTCCCTGTCGTCGGCCGGATGGCCGATCGCGGAAAGCTCGGAATTCTGCCAGTAACTCATCGTGCGCGTGTATTTGCCGCCGAACAGGTTCTTGTTGGCCCATTCAAAGTCGTAGAGCATGCCGAGCGCGCGCCGCACGACAGGGTTGGCGAATTTCGGCAACCGCGTGTTGAACAGGAAACCGGTCACCACGGGCGGAATGCCGGTGTCGAAGGTTTCGGCGACGACGTCGCCCTTGTGGAAGGCCGGAAAATCGAGATCGCGCTCGCGCTTCACCGGATCACTGTCGTCGTCGATGGCGCAAAGGCCTTTCTTGAACGCTTCGAGCTTGGCGTTGGCGTTGAGGAAATACTCGATGGTGATCTGGTCGTAATTGTCGAAACCGCGCTTGGCCGGGACGTCCTTGCCCCAGTAGTCCGGGTTGCGCTTGAACACGATGCGCTGGCCGGGCTGCACCTGCGCGATCCTATAAGGGCCGCTGCCGATCACCGGCTTGAGCGTCGTCCTGTCGAAAGTCTCCTTGTCGAAGGCGTGCTTCGGGATGATCGGGGTCAGCGCGATGATTAGCGGGAATTCGCGATCGGCCTTGTCGTTGAAGGTGAAGCGCACGCTGTGATCGCCGGTCTTTTCGAGCTTGGCGACCCTGGCCATGCGATCGCTGTAAGGCGGGCGGCCTTTCTCGGTGTAGACGTCATAGCTGAACAGCACGTCCTCCGGCGTCACCGGCTGACCGTCCGACCATTTGGCCTTCGGATTGAGATGGAATTCGATGCTCTTGCGCTCCGGGTCCATGTCGGCGCTGTCGGCCAACAAACCGTAGAGCGTGAAAGCCTCGTCGGCATTGCGCTGCATCAACGGCTCGAAGACCAGATTGCCGAAGATCGTATCCATCATGCCGCGCGCCGTCGTGCGCAGGCTCTTGAGGATGAAAGGGTTCAGATTGTCGAAGCTGCCGACGACGCAATAGGTGATCGAGCCACCCTTCGTCGCGTCGGGATTGACGTAGTCGAAATGCGTATAGCCGGGCGGTAGCGCCGGCTCACCCTGCATGGCGATAGCGTGCTTCGGCTCTGATGCGGCCGGCTGATGCGAAAGGGCGAGAAACGATATCCCGGTGATCAGCCAAACAACAACGCGGCCCATGACCGTCTCCTTACTGGGTCGGCTTGATGATTCGGTGTGCACCCTAGCATGAGGCGGCTGGGCGCCGGCCAACCGCGCGTTCAACAATTGCTGACGCCGGGCTGGATTCGGCATCGCTTGCAGTGTAACACGCCCTCCGAAGTCATTCTGTTGCCTCATTTCGGCAACAGGTAGCTGGACCACACGGCACGAAGAAGCCGGTCCCGGGATCATTTGAGAGGAAGTGCACGACATGACGAGCCTGAACAGCAACGCGTACCGCCTGTCGGTCATGGCCGCTGGCGTGGTCGGCTTTCTCGGCGCAGGACTTCCCGCTGCTTCCGCACAGCAGCAACAGCAGATTCCGCAAGGCTGGTTCAAGGCCTGCACCAAGCAGGAAGACGTCGACATCTGCAACGTCCAGAACATCACCACCGCCGGCAACGGCCAGCTGGTCACCGGCGTCAGCCTGATCGAGCTGAAGGGCAAGGTGAACCGCAAGGTGTTCCAGGTGACGGTCCCGACCGGCCGTCTGGTGCCTCCCGGCATCGGCCTGCAGATCGACACCGGCAAGGCGCAGAAGCTCGACTATGTGATCTGCTTCCCGGATCGTTGCGTGGCGGAAGTGCCGCTGACCGATCAGCTCGTCGCCGCCTTCAAGAAGGGCCAGGCGATTACCCTGACCTCCGTCAATTTCCAGAACCAGCCCAATCCGATCAAGGTCGCCCTGCAGGGCTTCAGCGGCGCCTATGACGGACCGGCGCTGCAGCAGTCGGACATCGAGGACCGGCAAAAGAAGCTTCAGGACTTCGTCGCCAAGAACAACCAGGATTTCGCCAAGAAGCTCAAGGAAGAGCAGGACAAGGCGAAGACCGCCAACTGATCGGCCGATATCGCCGAGCCAACAAGAAAGCGGGGTCATGCCCCGCTTTTTTTGCGATTGTCTTCCAGTAGGCTAATGCCTGGACTGCCGCTTCGGCTGGTAGCCGCCGTCCGGCCTCTTGTCGAACATCTCCTTGATCTGCGGATGCCGGACCGGCTCACCCGACTGATCCTCGAGCAGATTCTGCTCGGAGACGTAGGCGATGTATTCGGTCTCCGAATTCTCGGCGAGCAGGTGATAGAAGGGCTGATCCTTGCGGGGCCGAACGTCGGCGGGGATGGCTTCGTACCACTCGTCGGTGTTGGCGAATTGCGGGTCGACGTCGAAAATGATGCCCCTGAATGGAAACAGCCGGTGGCGAACCACCTGTCCGATTGCGAATTTGGCTGTTTTCATCGTACTCACCACTGAATTCCTTGGGCTTATTTGGCGCAGACCGCGCATCAATTCAATCCCGAGGCGCTTGACGCCCTATTAAGCAACGGGCTAGCCCGGCGCCAGGGTTTCGGACCAGCATAAAAATGTCTGACGTCATCGGTCTTGTTCTTCCGTTCTTCGGCTTGATTTTTGTCGGGTTTCTGGTGGCGCGCATAACCAGGCAGCCGCTGGAGGCGCTCGGCTGGATGAACACGTTCATCGTCTATGTCGCGCTGCCGGCACTTTTCTTCCAACTGCTTGCCAAGACGCCGTTCGAAGACCTGACGGAATGGCGCTTCATCTTCGGTTCGGTCGTCTCGACCTTCATGATATTTTCCTTGATGTTCATGGGGTCGGTCCTGACCTCGCGCGGCGAGATAGCTCAATCGACCATCAAGGCGCTCGCGGCCGCCTATGGCAATATCGGCTATATGGGACCGGGGCTGGCATTGCTGGCCTTCGGCGAGGAGGCGGCTGTGCCGGTCGCCTTGATCTTCTGTTTCGAGAACATCATGCATTTCGCCATCGCGCCCATGATGATGGCGCTGTCGGGCGACGACAAGACCACGCCTCTCCGGCTTGCGCTGGGTGTCGTGCGCAAGATCGTGCTGCACCCGTTCATCATCGCAACCGCCCTGGGCGTCGGCGCCGCCTATATCGGCTTTCGACCGCCCGTGCCGGTGGAGCGATTTCTGGAATATCTTTCCCGGGCGGCCGCACCTTGCGCGCTGTTTGCCATGGGCGTCACGCTGGCGCTCAGGCCGCTCAATCGCGTCCCGCACGAGATGGTTCCGATTGCGGCGCTGAAACTGATCCTGCACCCGTTGCTCTGCTATGTCGTGCTGAGCTGGATCGGCAATTTCTCGGAGACATGGGTCTTCTCGGCGGTGCTTCTGGCGGCGTTGCCGACCGCCACCAACGTCTTCGTCATCGCCCAGCAGTATGGCGTCTGGGTACAGCGCGCGTCGGCCAGTGTGCTGATCACAACCTGCCTGTCGGTCGTGACCGTCACCGGGCTGCTCTACCTGATCCGGCACGATATCCTAGCGCCGGACCTGTTTCCCTAACCCGCCGGCAAGCGCGGCAAAACCGCTGCCGGGACGAAGCCCCTCGCGCATGAAAAAAGCCCGAAGCGGCGCGAAGCCACCGAGCACGCCGAGCCCGGCCACGCGGGCCATCTGGGCCGGCAGCATGTCGGAAAGCAGCGACATGTTGAGCAGGTTGACCGCGCCGCTACGCGCCAGAATATCGGGGCGGCGCTTGAAATCGTAAGCCGCAAGCGCCTTGGCTGCACCCGGGTCGGCTCGATTTTCACAAGCGATTCCAACCAGATCATCGACGTCCCTGATGCCGAGATTGAGGCCTTGCGCACCAATCGGCGGAAACACATGGGCGGCTTCGCCGACCAGCGCCACCCGATCTCGGGCGAAACGCAGTGGCGTCACCGCCGAAAGC
>NZ_RZOM01000252.1:0-6491 GCF_003999175.1 Mesorhizobium sp. M7A.F.Ca.ET.027.03.2.1
GTATGGATCATGGCGGAGGCATGCTCGATCTCGCCGGCGGTTCCGACGGCGGCCGCCTTGCCGTAGCTTTCGATGCGTTCCGCCTGCATCAATCCAATCAGGCGGCTCGTGAGTTCCTGCCCCAGCCGGGGCGCTATGGCGACAATCTCCGGCTGCAAATCCTCGACGAAGCCGCGCCCGGCCCATGGGTTGCGCAGGACGGCTGCCACCACGATCGACGTTACCGGCCTTGCACCCGCTTTGCCGCCTTCGATGTGCACTTCCTCGATGAAGGTGCTGACTTTTCGCAATTCCATGATTTGGCCTCTCCAGGTGGAAGCTCAAGCTAATGCACGCCAACCGTCGGGTATTCCTCCGGTTCGTAGGAAGAAACGGCGTGCGTCCCGCTTGGAAGCGGTGTAGCGTTCGTATATCCGCGACGGCTTAAATTCGCCCTTCGCGAGCGGCGGAAGATCAGGCGTGGACCACGAGTCGCAAATTCTCTCCTTGCGGGATGCCGCCAGCCTCATCAATTCGGGCGGCGATCTCCAGTCCGTGCTGCGCCATCTCGTGCTGGCGGCCTGTCGTCATGCCCAATGGACTCTAGGCTCGATCATGGGCATCGACGCCCCCCACGGCCACGCCTATGTCATCGTGCGCCACGACCCGACGCTCATTCACCGCACGTTGCCGGACCGTTGGGAGCTGGCCACCAGTCCCTCGATCGTCGCGCTCAACCGCAACGAGCCGGTCTACATCAGGGACGCGCGCGTATCGGAGGAGTTCCCGGGCTACCGCCGAGAAGCCTTCGAGCGCGACTACCGCAGTGTTCTGGTCATGCCGATGAACTGCGTCGACGAAGACGGCCGGCCGATGGTGCTGACCGTCGTTTCGCGCGAGATCACCGAAGTGACGGCGCAGGATATCGCCTTCATCGGCATGATCGTGCATCTGGGTGAGATCGCGGTCGAGAAGCAGCATCGGCTGCGCCAGGAGAAGCAGGCCGGCGAGCGTCTGCAGCGCGCCCTCTCGGCGCACACCTTGCTTCTGCAGCAAGCCTTGTCGGATGGATCGGTGGCCTCGCTCGCCGAAAAAGTCAGCGAGCTGCTACCCAATCCTGTGGTGGTGATCGATTTCCATGCCAATCTGGTTGTCGCCGGCCGTTCCCCGAGCGAGGCGCATTTCGACACCGCCTCCTGGCAGCAGGCGGTGAGCGGAACGCTCAGCCGGCAAATCTTCAAGATAGCTCGCGGCGCGTCCGACGGGCGTCACACCGAGACGCTGTTCGTCGATGACGGCAAGCGACAGCTCAAGCTTTCGGTGCGCATCGAGCCGCTTAGCATCGACGCCGAAGTGGTTGGCGCACTGATGATTTTCCCGACGCCTCACGAGTCTGGTCAACTCGATCAGATGCTGCTCGACAGCACCAAATTCGCCCTCAGTGTGCAGATGATGCGCAGCTTCGTGCGCTTCCGTTTCGAGACGCGCTCGCTGACCGAGCTTTTCCTGGAGGTGGCGGAGCGCCGCTGGCGCGACGAGGCCGATATCGTCAATCGCGCCCGCCGGCTGGGGCTCGACTTGACCGTTGCACAGAAGATGATCGTCGTCGACCTCGCCGAACAGGACGGTGCCATCGGCCTTGCCGATCCGCATCATGAGGTCATGCGTCTGCTGCAGCAGGCCGGCATTGCCGGCACGGCAATCGCGGTGGAGGATGGGCTTGTCTGTCTTGTCCCGGCCGATACCGGGCAGGATGGCGCGCGCTTCGCGAAATTGCCGCACAAGATTGCGGCCGGGCTTGGCCGCTATTTCGAAGGTGAGCCGGTGGTTGTGCTTTCCGAGGCCTGTGCCGCGCTGGTCGATTATCCCATCGCCTGGGAGCGGTGCCGCCGCATGATCCGGATCGGCCGTTCCTTCGGACGCACCGGCGTTTTTGCCGGCCAGGATTTCGGTCCGTTGCCGATATTGGTCGCCGCTGCCGACGCTCCGGACGTGCGCGGCTTCGTCGACGAAAGTGTCGGCGCCCTGATCGCGCATGACCGCGAGCACGGCACGCCCTATCTGGAGACGTTATTTGCCTATCTGCGCGAGGGCTGCCGCAGCCAGGCCTGCGCCGACGCCATCGGCCTGCATGTCACCACCTTACGCTATCGCCTGTCGCGCATGGAGGACCTGTTCGGCATCCGTCTCGACACGCCCGAACAGCGCTTCGCGGTTGAACTCGCGATCCGTCTCAGCGGCATCATCGACAGCCGCACGCCGACAGCCCGTTAGACTCTGTTGACCTCGCCACCACTGTTTCGACGCGGCAGCCGCCGCAAGTGCAGGCGCGCTGCGCCTGCACTTGCTCGGGATGGCAGCAGCACGCCCCGACATCTTTCCTACAGACCGGAGGAAGAAGGCCGGCCGTCTCTTGCCTAGCTTTCATCCGACACTATGGGAGGAAAGCAATGGCGGACGCGGTGGTACACAGGACGATCGACCCGATCGCCTTGCGTCGTGCCTTCGGCACCTTCGTCACCGGCGTGACCGTCATCACCACGCGCGACTGCGACGGCAATCCGCGCGGCATGACCGCGAACTCCTTTACCTCGGTCTCGCTTGACCCGCCGTTGCTCCTGGTCTGCGTCGCCAAGGCGGCGGCGAGCTTTCCCGCATTCAACGAAACACGGTCCTTCGCGGTCAATTTCCTCCATGAAGGCCAGGTCGACGTTTCTTCGGTGTTCGCATCCAAAGCGGCGGACAAATTCCAGTCGGTCAACTATGACCGCGCCCACACCGGCGCGCCGATCCTCACCGACAGCCTGACATGGTTCGACTGCACCGTTCACAACCGCATCGAGGCCGGCGACCACATCATCCTAATCGGCCAGGTCCAGGCTTTCGGAACCAGCCCATCGGCGCCGCTCGGGTTTTGCCGCGGCCGTTACGCCAGCGTAAAGGATCCGCTGCCTGCCGGCTGGCTGGCCTCGCAGGACATGATCATCGGCTATCTTGTCGAAGCCGGCGACCGCATCCTCTTGCGCACCGATGGCAAGGGAAGTTGGGTGCTGCCGACGGCGCGGCGCCGCAAGGCCGACAGTCAGCTCGTCCTCGATGGCGGCGAGGCGCTGACCCTCGTCCCTGAAAACACCTTCCTCTATTCGGTCTTCGACGTCGCCGACAGCGACCCGGGCTATCTCATCTACCGCGCCGAACTGAGCCGTGAGAGCGCTGAAGCAGCACTTCCGGATGGCCACGCCTTCTTTTCCGTCGACGCGCTGCCCTATGAGCGGGTCGCCACCCATGAATTGCGCGCCATGCTGCGCCGCTATGCGCGGGAGCGCCAGGACAATCGCTTCGGCATTTACATCGACACCGGCGACGGCGGCCGCGTCGCCATGATCGACGGCCAGTCGCAATCGTGGACGCAAGCCGCATCCGAATGATGCTTCACCCAGGACAGACAGCATGAAAACGACGGTCGAATCGCTCGAAGGCTCACGCCAGAACCTGTTCATCAACGGCGCGTTCGTGGCGCCGAAAGGTGGCCAATACATCGACAGTTTCGATCCGACCACCGGCAAGCCCTGGTACCAATTCGCAGAGGCCAATGCCGAGGATGTCGGCGCGGCCGTGGAGGCGGCGCGCCTAGCTTTTGCCAATCCAGTCTGGCGACGCATGACCCAGACCGACCGCGGCACGCTGGTGCGCCGTTTGGGGGAACTGGTGCTGGAGCACGCCGACGAGTTGGCGCTGATCGAGACCCGTGACAACGGCAAGCTGCTCAAGGAAATGCGGGCGCAGATGCGCGCCATGCCCGACAGCTACACCTATTTCGCAGGGATGGCCGACAAGCTGCTCGGCGACACCATTCCGGTCAACAAGCTCGACATGCTCAATTTCAACCTGCGCGAGCCGATCGGCGTCGTCGGCATGATCACGCCATGGAACTCGCCGCTGATGCTGCTCACCGGCACGCTGGCGCCATGCCTGGCGCTCGGCAACACGGTGGTCGTCAAGCCGTCCGAGCATGCCAGTGCCTCCACGCTCGCGCTGGCCGAGCTGATCATGGAGGCCGGCTTCCCGGCCGGCGTCGTCAATGTCGTGACCGGCACCGGCGCCGTGGCGGGGGACGCGCTGACCCGGCACCCTGGCATCGCGAAATTCGTCTTCACCGGTTCGACGGCGACGGGCCGGCGGATTGCCGCCAATGCGGCTGAGAACCTCATCCCCTGTTCGATGGAACTCGGCGGCAAGTCGCCACATGTCGTCTTCGACGACGTCGACATCGACCATGCCGTCAACGGCGTCGTGTCCGGTGTGTTCGCGGCGGCTGGGCAGACCTGCGTCGCCGGTTCGCGCTGTTTCGTCGAGGCCAGCGTCTACGATCGGTTCGTCGAGGCGCTGGTCGAACGCACGCGGCGCGTGCGGGTCGGGCTGCCGATGCTGGAGGAAACCGACGTCGGACCGCTGGCGCTGTCGGTGCAACTCGCCAAGGTGGAAGGCTACGTCGCCTCGGGCGTGCGCCAGGGCGCGCGGATTGCGGCCGGCGGCAAGCGGCCGCAGGCGGATGAGCTTGCAGGCGGCTGGTACTTCGAGCCGACCGTGATGACCGATGCCGACAACGGCATGGACTTCATGCAGGAGGAGCTGTTCGGTCCTGTCGTCGGCGTCATCCCGTTCTCGTCGGAAGACCAGATGATCCGTCTCGCCAACGACACCCGCTATGGCCTCGCCTCCGGCATCTGGACCCGGGACATCAACCGCGCGCTGCGTTTCGCCAGGAATGTCGAAGCCGGCACCGTCTGGATCAACACCTACCGCGCCTCGTCCTTCATGTCCGCCAATGGCGGCTTCAAGGAGAGCGGCTACGGGCGGCGCGGCGGCTTCGACGCCATGGAGGAGTTCTCGCGCCTGAAGAACGTCGTCATCGACTACTCGGGCGCCATGCAGGACCCCTTCATTATCCGCCTTCGCTGACCAACCCGACGCACTGGGGAGACCGACATGAAATTCGCCGTTTCGCTGACCATGGAACGCTTCTCGCCCGACATGCCGATGTCGAAGGTGAAGAGCAATCTCCTCGAGTTGGCGCGCCTGGCCGACGAGGGTGGCTTCGAGACGCTGTGGACGGCGGAGCATCACACGATCGAATGCACGATCTCGCCCAACCCCCTGATGACGCTGACCTGGCTTGCCCAGCATACCGAGCAGATCCGCCTCGGCACCTCGACGCTGGTCGCGCCCTACTGGAGCCCGATCCGGTTGGCAGGGGAGGCGGCACTTTGTGATCACCTGACCGGCGGGCGGCTGGAGTTCGGCATCGCGCGCGGTTCGTACCAATATGAGTTCGACCGCATGGCCGGCGGCATGCCGCAGCAGGAAGGCGTTGCCTATCTGAAGGAGCTGGTGCCGGCGGTGAAGAAGCTGTGGGCACAGGATTATGCCCATGACGGCGATTACTGGAAGTTCCCGCTCGCCGCCGGCGTGCCGAAGCCGCTGCAGACGCCCCATCCGCCGATCTGGGTGGCCGCGCGGGACCCGGGAACCTTCGACTGGGCGGTCGGCATCGGCGCTTCGATCCTGTCGACGCCCTTGTCGGCGCCGGCGGCCGAGATCGCCGTGCTCGGCGAGAAATTCCGCAAGGCCGTCGCCGATCATCCGGAGGTGCCGCGCCCGCGCCTGATGATGCAGCGGCGCACCTGCGTCTACGAACGAGCGCAGGACTGGGAGATCGCGGTCGGGCATGCCATTGACTATGGCCGCGCGTTCGAGAACCTGTTCCAGAACATCGGCACCGTGCAAAACGGCTTTCCCGAAGCTATCCCCTACGAGAGCGTCAAGGGCAAAGACAATTACAATCCCGAGAACATCCGTCGCAACCTGATGTTCGGCACGCCCGACGAGGTGATCGAGAAGCTGCTCGACTATGAAGCCGCGGGCGTTGACCAGTATTGCCTCGGCCTGACGTTCAACCTGCCGTTCGAGCTGCAGAAGAAGACGATCAAGCTGTGGGTCGACGAGGTGATGCCGGTCTTCGCCGCGCGCGAGCGCGACAGGGCGCGCCAGGCGGCGAGGGCGTGACCATGGCGCGCTCCGGCCAGCTCGATGTCGAGGGCGTGCTGCTCAACTGGCGCCTTGAGGGTGAGGGTGGGTTGCCGCTGGTCTGCATCCATGGAGTCGGCTCCTATCTCGAAGCCTGGAGTGGCGTGGCGGGCCAACTGAAAGATCGCTTCTCGGTTCTCACCTTCGACCTGCGCGGCCATGGCCGCTCCAGCCGGATCAAGGGCCGTTACGAGATCGATGATTTCGTCAAGGAAACGCTGGCGCTGGCCGACCATGTCGGGTTTGCCACCTTCCATCTGGCCGGGTTTTCACTAGGTGGCCTGATCGCACAGCGCCTGTCGCTGACGCATGCCGAGCGCCTGAAAAAACTGGTGTTGCTGTCGACGGTCGCCGGCCGCACGCCCGAGGAACGGCACGCGGTGCGTGGCCGGCTGGCGGCGCTGATGGCGAGCGATGCCTCAGTG
>NZ_RZOM01000253.1:0-6491 GCF_003999175.1 Mesorhizobium sp. M7A.F.Ca.ET.027.03.2.1
GGCCGATGGGCTCGGCCACCGCCGCATCCTCGCCGACAGAAATGTCGTTGCACGCGCCGTTGGCTTCGTGACCGAGCAGCGGGAAGCGATCCTGCACTAATCAGCCTATCAGTCCGCCTTCTTCTGCCCCGGCTCGACCGGCAGGCCGGCCGCCTTCCAGGCGGTGTAGCCGCCAAGGATGTGCTTGACCGGCGAAAGCCCCATGTCCTGCGCCGTCTTTGTGGCCAGCGCCGAGCGCCAGCCGCCGGCGCAGAAGAACACGAAGTTCTTGCCCGAGGCGAAGAAGGGCTTGTGGTAAGGGCTTTCGGGGTCGATCCAGAACTCCAGCATGCCGCGCGTGACATGCTTGGCGCCGGGAATCTTGCCGTCGCGTTCCACTTCGCGTGGATCGCGCAGATCGACGAAGATGGTGTCTTCATCGTCGATCAGCCCGGCCGCCTCCTCCGGCGAAACCACCTCGATCACGGCGTTCGCCTCGTCCAGCAGCTCGCGATAACCCTTTTTCACGCTCTCATCCCTCCCGCCTTGCTGGCGGATTTCGAGCACACCAGCCGGCGTTTGTCACGCCGCGCTGCCGCCGGCCAGCGTCCTCCAGGCCGCCATGGCCCCGGCTACCGTCGCCAGCAGGGCATTATGCGAGGCGCCGTCGCGCGCCTGGATCGACATGCCGTGCTGGACCGTGGCGAAGAAGGTCGCGGCGGCGCTCGCATCGAAATCCGTCAGCAATTCGCCTTCGGCAACGCCGCGCTCCAGACGCTTCTGCAGTGCGGTGTGGTTTTCGGCGCGACGACGGCGCAGGTCGTCGCAGATGGCGCCGCGGCTCGAATCCTGATGCAGTGCGCCCAGCGTGATCAGGCAGCCTTGCGGACGATCGCTCTGCGCATAGGCCCTCGCCGTCAGGCTCAGGAATTGTTCGATCGCCTGCCGCGCGGTCGGAGCTTCCTCCAGCGCCAGCCAGATGTCGGCACCCTCGGTGTGCGAGTAAAAATCCGTCGCCTCCAGGAACAGCGCCTCCTTGCTGCCGAAGGCAGCGTAGAGGCTGGGCGAGTTGATGCCCATGGCGGCGGTCAGCTCGCTCATCGATGCGCCTTCGTAACCACGGGCCCAGAACACCTCCATCGCGCGGCGCAGGGCTGCGGTTCGATCGAAAGTGCGGGGGCGGCCTCGTTCCGACATGATGCTCTTTTCTGTGTTGATCGATACATAATTAAGTTGACGCCGACGGGCAAGGCTGACAGGTATTTATGTATCGATCGTTACAAAAGGAGAAATCGATGTCATCCAACCAACTGGGCGGCAAGGCCGCGCTCGTCACCGGCGGCAGTCGCGGCATCGGTGCGGCGATTGCGCGACGGCTCGCGGCCGACGGCGCCAGTGTCGCGCTGACTTATGTGCATGGCGAGGAGCAGGCCCGCTCGGTTGTCGCCGAAATCGAGGCCAAGGGCGGCCGCGCCATCGCGATCAAGGCCGACAACCGCGATGCGGTGGCCATAGACAAGGCCGTCGATGACGCAGTGACCGCCTTCGGCCGGCTCGACATCCTGGTCAACAGCGCCGGCATCTGGCGGGCCCCCCCCATCGACACGCTGTCGCTCGCAGATTTCGACGAGACCATGGAGGTCAATCTCCGGGCTCCATTCATCGCCTCGAAGGCGGCGGCCGTGCATATGGGTGAGGGCGGCAGCATCATCTCGATCGGCAACAACCTTGCCGAGAGGGCGACCGACGGCAGCCTCACGGCCTATTCGGCCAGCAAGGCGGCGCTGGTCGGCCTGACCAAGGCGCTGGCGCGTGACCTCGGCCCGCGCGGCATCACCGCCAACGTCGTCCATCCCGGTTCGACCGATACCGACATGAACCCGGCCGACGGCCCGCATGCCGAGCATCAGCGCCGGAAAATGGCAACACCGCGTTTCGGCAAGGCCGATGACATTGCCGGTATGGTCGCCTGGCTTGCAGGCCCTGAAGGCCGCTTCGTCACCGGCGCTGCCCTGACCATCGATGGCGGCGCCAACGCCTGATCCCGAGAGATTTCCGGCTGGGGCGGAACAACCCTCCGCTCCAGCCGTCACGATCTTGTGAAACCGTTCTGCAACAGGCTTTCCAAAATTTATGAAAGCTTAACGAAATCGGTATGAATCAGTATAGTCGCGCCTTACATCCGCCATGCGGTGAGCGGGACGATCTAGCGTGCGGAACGGGAACCGGTTGCGGCCGGAGCGGGTGATTCATGAAATTCCTCGGAAACAAAGCAACCGTGATGCCGCTGGTGGCGATCGCGGCAACGCTGGCTTTCGGTGTACCCCAGGCAGGCGCGCAGGGGCTGTTCGACATGCTTTTCGGCGGCGGCGTAAAGCATGCGCCGAAAGGCGAGTTTCCGCCCCCGCCACCGAAGCACAAACCAAAGCCGAAGGCTCCGGCCAGCGGTGGCGGTGGCGGCGCGAGAATCAGCAGCCCATCCTATTACACCTACAAGGCGGACCGGCTGGTTCGCGTCGACTTCTCGGCGCTGGCCCCGACGCCAGAGCCGGCGACGCCACAGGATGCGGCTTTCGTGCCGTCGGCAACGGGCGCTGCGTTTCGTGAAGCGGTTGCCAGCTTGGCTGACTACGAACTCTTAGCCGAGCCCGACATCGCCAAGGCGCTGATCGCGTATTACTCGGCCAATCCGGATTTCATCTGGATAAGCGGAACCAGCCTCAACAGCCGTGCGCAGGATGCGGTTCGGGTGCTTGGCGAGGCTTCAAGCTATGGTCTCACGCCCGCCGACTATACGGTCGAAGTGCCCGCTGCCGGCGCATCGACGACTGACGCCAATGCGCAACTGAAAGAACTCGTCCGTTTCGAGATGGCGCTTTCCGCGCGTGTGCTGCGCTATGCCCATGACGCCCAGAACGGCCGCGTCGATCCCAACCGCATGACCGGCTACTATGATTTCCCGGCCAAGCCGCTCGACTTGCAAGGCGTGCTGAGGACGCTGGCGCATACCCAGCAAGTGCGCACCTATCTCGAATCGCGGCATCCGCAGAATGCGGAATACCAGGCGCTGCGCGTCGAACTCGAATCTCTGCAGGCCAGTGCGGAAAACGAAATCGTCGTCGACCCCAAACTGTTGCTGAAGCCGGGCGAAACCAGCCCCGAACTGCCGAAGCTGCTGACCTTGATCGCGCGCAATCTCGATGACGAGATGGGCGGCGCCTATGGCGAGATCCTGTCCAGGCTGGCCACCAGCGAAGTCTATGATCCGGAACTGGTCCCGGTCATCAAGGCCGTGCAGCAAAAGGCAGGCATGAAGGGCGACGGCGTCATCGGCCCGCGCACCGTCGCGACGCTGGCGGGAACATCCAAGGCCGACAAGCTGCTGAAGGTGGAAGTGGCGCTCGAGGAACTGCGCTGGCTGCCCTCCGATCTTGGCAGCCCGCGCGTCTTCATCAACCAGCCGGCCTTCACCGCAAGCTACATCGACAATGGCGAGGAAAAGCTCAAGACGCGTGTCGTCGTTGGCCGGACCACCAACCAGACCTCCTTCTTCTACGACCAGATCAAGCAGGTCGATTTCCATCCCTATTGGGGCGTGCCGCAATCGATCATCGTCAACGAGATGCTGCCGAGATTGCGCAACGATCCGGGCTATCTCGACCGGTCCGGCTATGAGGTGACGGATTCGCGCGGCAAGCGCATTCCTTCGTCGGCGGTCAACTGGGGCGCCTATGGCGCGAACATCCCCTACAGCGTGCGCCAGCAGCCGAGCGAGGCCAACGCGCTGGGCGAGTTGAAGATCCTGTTCCCCAACAAGCACGCGATCTACATGCACGACACGCCGCAGAAATCATTCTTCCAGCGTGATATGCGCGCGCTCAGCCATGGCTGCGTGCGGCTGCAGGACCCGCGCGGCATGGCGGCGGCGGTGCTTGGCACCTCCGTGGACTATATCGCCGAGAAGCTGAAGCACGGCCACTCGACCGAGAATGTGACACGCACGATCCCGGTCTATGTCGCCTATTTCACCGCCTGGCCTGATCTGTCCGGCAAGGTCGAATATTTCGGCGACGTCTACGACCGCGACTCGCGCCTGAAGCAGGCTCTGGACGCCACGGAGGCGGTTCGCTCGCCTTCGAGTTGATCCAGGGCTTTCGGTAGGCCGTTAACTCATAAATACGGCATGACCGAAAGCGGAAAGGCGGCCGAGAGGGAACGAGGAGCGGCGGCTACCGTTATCGAACAAGCTCAAAACGCAACTGTGATCCTGTTTCGGCAGGGACGAACGATGTTTAGCGCTCGAAGCGGAGGCGCCTGTGTCGAGCCACTATGCGATTCTCGAAGCCCCCTCCACGCTGGGCCTGGCGACCGATGGTGTGGAGCGCTTGCCTGGCCGGCTCCTGGACCTTGGCCTTGCGGAGCGCATCCAGGCGCGCCGCGCCGGGCGGCTGGCTGTGCCTCCGAAGGACCCGACGCCCGATCCCGCGACCGGCACCCTGAACGCAGGGCTATTGCGCAGTGGTCGCCCAAGCTCGCCGACGCCGTGGAAGCGGTGCTTGACGCAGGCGGGTTTCCAGTGGTGCTGGGCGGCGATTGCACGATCGTGCTGGGCTCGGCGCTCGCGTTTCGACGGCGCGGCCGCTACGGCTTGCTCTTCATTGACGGCAACGCCGATTTCTTCCAGCCAGAGGCGGAACCCAATGGTGAGGGTGCCTCGATGGACCTCGCCTTCGTCACCGGCTACGGTCCGTCGCTCCTGACCGACATCGAAGGTCGCGGTCCTCTGGTCCGCCCTGAAGACGTTGTCGCCTTCGCGTATCGCGATCACAAGGATCAGGAGGAGTACGGAAGCCAGCCGCTCCCCGAAGAGCTCAAGGTGCTTGACCTTCCCGCTGTGCGCGCCACGGGCATCGAGGCCGCCGCACGCGAAGCGGTCGATCACCTGACGAGAGCGGAATTGGACGGCTTCTTCATCCATCTTGACGCCGACTGTCTCGACGATGTCATCATGCGGGCTGTCGATTTTCGCGTGCCAGGCGGGTTGTCGTGGGACGAGTTAACGGCCGCGCTCCGGCTTGCCTTGGCGAGCGGCAAGGCAGTCGGCCTCAAGATCACCATCTACAATCCGCGCCTTGATGAGGACGGCAGCGCCGGACGCGGCCTGGCCGACGTACTGGCCGCTGCGCTCGGAACAGCAGCGCCATGACGATGACGAGCCATGCCTGCTCTCGGGCGCAGCAAGAAGCGACCGATTTGAGGTCGTTTTTCTACTGCCTTCATATTGCGGCGGAATCTGTTTCAAGGTTCCGCATGAGCCGATCGGCGTGGCTCCGCGATTATGAGTCTGCAAGCTAGTAGCGCTCGAACAGTGGCCGCCGGAAGCCGGCGTCGCGCCCGGCGATCAGCCAATAGAGCAACCCGGCGACAAGGCCGGCAGCCGCGATGATGCCGATGTCGACCCAACGCTCCGGGTCCATATCCTCCGGCGCGCTCGGCCAGATCAAGGCGAAGCCGCCGACCGCGGCGCCGGCGCCGAAAACCATGTGCAGCAGGACATTGCGCAACGAGAAAAACTCGGCGATCAGCGCGAAGATCAGCGTCTGCAGCGCGGTCACCACGATGGTCAGGAAATAGACGAACATGCCGAGCGGCGGCACCAGCAGCACCGCGATCGGCGAAACGCCCATCACGTCGAAATAGTTGGGCGCGTTGGGCAAGGAACTGAGGACGCCATAGATCACAGCCACGGCGATCAGGCCGACCAGCACCGATACGAAGTAGCCAGCCAACATCATCAATATGCGCTTCATCACGTGCTTTGCCGTCGCCATCCCCATCCCCCAATGCGGCGCCTGGAGCAATTCCAGGAAAAGTGTGAACGGTTTTCCGTCCGGAATTGCGTCAAAACAAAGAGTTAGAGTAGTTCACCGTTCCATGAAACGGTGAACTGCTCTGGCGCGACAGTCAGCCATCAAAGCGAGACAGACGCAAGGGGAGGCGACGGTTGGCAAGGGCAATCGCTTCGGCCAAGTCCGACTTGTGGCGGAAACCATCAATCACCGAGATCGGCGCCGCCCCTCATCGCCCTGCCGGGCGTTCGTTGTTCGAAAAGCCAAGCAGTTGGCTTTTCGTCCGCTGCGCGGACCACGCCTCGACTCCCCGTATAGTGACGGGGAGAAGGGGCTGGCCGCAACGCCGGCGCCATCCTTGCCTTGCAAAGGATGGTGATTGGCGAAACCATCGATGCCAGCGTCCCTCTCCCCGTCACTATACGGGGAGAGGATGCCGGCAGGCAGGTGAGGGGCGGCGCTAGCGGAAAGGCCGATGACACAGCCAAGAAAGGCCAGTGGATTCGCGTCGGAACGTTCCCCTATTTCGGCTCCGCCGTCACAGGATCGTAGGTGATTTCAACCTTCGCCTTGTCCGCCGTGTAATAGGTGACGGTGTAGGCGCCGCTGTCCCAGTCGACCTCGTCCACATAGCGAAAGCCGTCGCGCTGCTCGACCTTGGCG
>NZ_RZOM01000254.1:0-6466 GCF_003999175.1 Mesorhizobium sp. M7A.F.Ca.ET.027.03.2.1
GCTACGAGCCGGTTGGCAGGCACGCCGTTTTCGATCAGGAATTTCACCACCGAGGTCGAACGCGCCGTCGACAGCTCCCAATTGTCGCGGTAGCGGCCGGCGCCGGAGAGCGGCTTATTGTCAGTGTGGCCGTCGACGCGCAGCACCCAGTTGATCTCGGGCGGGATTTCCTTCTGCAACTCGATGATGGCGTCGGCGAGCTTCTTCATCTCGACCTTGCCGGCATCGTTGATCACCTCGGAGCCGGTCGGGAACAGCACTTCCGACTGGAAGACGAAGCGGTCGCCGACGATACGGATGTTCTCTCGGTCGGCGAGGATTTCGCGCAAGCGGCCGAAGAAGTCGGAGCGGTAGCGGTTCAACTCCTGCACGCGCTGTGCCAGTGCGACGTTGAGGCGACGGCCGAGGTCGGCGATCTTGGTGTTGGAATCGCGGTCGCGGATTTCGGAGACGTTGAGCGCATCCTCGAGCGCGCCGATCTGCTTGCGCAGTGCCGCGATCTGCTGGTTGAGGATCTCGACCTGGCTCAGCGCCTGCTGGCTGATCTGGCGCTGGCTGTCGAGTTCGCCGCCGAGCGCCGCGGCGCGCTGGTTGGCGGCGTCGCCAGCACCGGCGCCTTGCGCCAGCAACTGTTGGAGCCGGCTCCTTTCCGCTTGCGCGGCTGACAGCGACGCCTGCAGATTGGCCAGTGAATCATCCTTGTCCTGCGCCGTCGAGCGCTCCAGCGCCAGCAACTGGGTCAGCTCGTTGATCTGCGAGTTGAGGCGCGAGAGTGCCGTATCCTTGCCGGAGATTTCGCGTCCCAGCAGGAACTGCGCCAGCACGAAGACCGTGAGCAGGAACATGATGGCCAAAAGCAGCGTCGACAGCGCGTCGACGAAACCCGGCCAGTAGTCGATGCGGCGATCGGTGCGCCGGCCCCTGGCGAGTGCCACTTCAGTGAACTCCGGGCTTCTTCAGGGCATCGGCGATCTTTTCCAGCGTGTTGCGCATCGCCTTCTGCTCGTCGGACTGGGCTTCGACCCAGTCGCGCATGATCTGCTGTTCCGAGCGCATGTTCTTGACCAAGCCGGAAATGCCGTCGGCGAGATTGGCCATGGCGGTGGCGACGCGTGGGTTGGAGCCGCCGCCATTCTCCTGCATCGAGCGCAGCCGTTCCGACAGCACCCGGATCTCGTCGGAGGATTCGGTCTTGGCTGGGTCGGCGACGACGATGTCCGACGACAGGTCGGTCACCGAGGACAGCCAGTTTTCCAGTTCGGTGTAGAAGCGTGTCTGGGCGCGACCGGCCTGCAGGTCGAGGAAGCCGAGCACCAGCGAGCCGGAGAGGCCGAACAGCGAGGACGAGAAGGCGGTGCCCATGCCGGCCAGCGGCGCGGAAAGCCCCTGCTTCAGGGAATCGAGCACCGCGGCGGCGTCACCGGTGCCGGGATCGAGCGATTCGATGGTCTCGCGGATCGAACCGATGGTGTTCAACAGGCCCCAGAAGGTGCCGAGCAGGCCGAGGAACACCAGCAGGCCGACGAGATAGCGCGAGGTGTCGCGGCTTTCGTCGAGGCGGGTGGCGATGGAATCGAGCATGGTGCGCATCGAACTGGTCGAGAAGGCCGTCGCCGAGGAGCGGCCGATCATCGCCTTCATCGGCGCCAGAAGCACTGGTTCTGTCGTTTCCGAGCCGGCACGGAAGGAGTTGACCCAGCGCACTTCGCGAAACAGTCGCCCGACCTGGGCGAAGGCCAAAAGGATGCCGACCACCAGCACGCCGACGATCAGGCCATTGAGGCCGGGATTGCTGCCAAAAGCGGTTGAGATCTGTCGGGTGAGGATGGCGGCGATGAAGGCGACGATGACCAGGAAGATCACCATGGTGAGCAAAAAGACCTGCGGGCTCGATAATTTATACGGGTCGTAGATCAGGACATCAGAACGTCTGCCCATGCCGAAGGATCTGAGAAAAGCCATCCGTGCCCCGTTTCCGATGCCGCCGCCGATCACGTAAACCGCGACTCTAAACGGAATTGTGACCAAATTGAATGGCGCTTGGCAATATTGCCGCGTCGAGAATGTCAGAAGCGATTGATGACCAGACAGTCGACCATGGCGGCCAGATGCAGACCGGCGCCGGTGACGACGAAACCGTGCCACAGCGCGTTGTGGAAGCGCAGCCCCTTCCAGGCGAAGAAGATGACGCCGCAGGAGTAGACCATGCCGCCGGCGACGATGAGCGCTATCGATGTCGTCGGCAGCGTCTGGATAAGCGGCTTGACAAGGATGATGCCGCTCCAGCCGATGGCGAGATAGAAGCCGATTGCCAGCCGGTCGAAACGGCCGGGAAAGAACACCTTGATGGCAATGCCCAGCACTGCTGCGGTCCAGACCAGCACGATCATCCAGCGCGCCAGCGGCGAGCCTTCGAGCTGCGCCAGGAAAGGCGTATAGGTCGCGGCGATCAGCAGATAGATCGCGGCGTGGTCGAAACGCCGCAACACCCATTTTGCCGGCGACGACACCGGCCACAGATTGTAGGTCATCGAGACCGAGAGCACGGTGAGCAGCGAAACCACGTAGAAGGCGGCGGCGATGTATTCGCCAGGTCCGACACGAAACGCCGCCAGCGCCAGCAGTGCCGACCCTGCCGCGATCGCCAGCACGATGCCGACCGCGTGGACGATACCGTCTGCGATCATCTCGGCACGCGAATAGTGCCAGCGTCCGATGAACGGGATATCGGGGTAGGGTTGGTTGTCTCTCACTAAGCCGGGTTCCTGCACCGCGCCCTTCAATTTGGGCGCATGCCGGGCAGTATTTCAAGCTTCCATTGCGGTTTTGCGACTGCGGCGCATCAGCGCGGCGTGGCTGTCAGCGGGAGGAGAGCGGCTTCTTCACGACCTTCAGCAAAGCGCGCTGGATGATCTCGTTGCCGGCGACGACCGAGCCGTTGTCGAGCATGTCCTGGCCGCCATCCATGTCGGAGACGAAGCCGCCCGCCTCGCGGATCAAAAGCAGCCCGGCGGCGATGTCCCAGGCCGACAGGCCGGTTTCCCAGAAGCCATCCATGCGGCCGGCGGCGACATAGGCGAGATCGAGCGATGCGGAGCCGAGGCGGCGGACGCCGGAAACCTCGGCCATGACATTGCGCAGTTCCACCAGGAAATTGCCGTGGTGGCCGCGGCCGAGATGCGGCATGCCGCAGCCGATCACGGTGTCGACCAGCTTGATGCGGCCGGCGACGCGCAAGCGGCGGTCGTTCATGAAGGCGCCGCCCCCGCGTTCGCAAGTGTAGAGTTCGTCCATCGCCGGATTGTAGATGACGCCGGCGACGATCTGGCCCTGGCGCTCCAGCGCGATCGAAACGGCAAAGAGCGGAATGCCGTGCAGGAAATTGGTGGTGCCGTCGAGCGGGTCGACGATCCAGCGATGCTGGCCGTCGTCGCCTTCAACCACGCCGCGCTCTTCCATCAGGAAGGAATAGCCGGGCCGAGCCTTGGACAATTCGGCAAAGACGATGTCCTCTGCCTTGCGGTCGGCCTGGCTGACATAATCGCCGGGGCCCTTCATCGAGACCTGCAGGTTCTGCACCTCGCCGAAGTCGCGCGACAGCGAGCGGCCGGCCTTCATTGCGGCCTGGACCATGACGTTGAGAAGGGCTGAGCGTGCCATAGTGCTTTTTCCCGGTGCTGCGCTTAAATTCTGCCTCGATGCATGTCGGTGACCCGGAACCCGGCCACTTTTGGGCGACATGCGTCAGTCGGCGCGGCGCACGTAAGTGATTTCGTTGGTGTCGACGATGATGCGCTCGCCGGCGCCGATGAAGGGCGGCACCAGGACGCGGATGCCGTTCTCCAGGATCGCCGGCTTGTAGGACGATGCCGCCGTCTGACCCTTCACCACCGGGTCGGCCTCGGTGATGGTCAGCGTCACATAGTCGGGCAGCGAAATGCCGATCGGCCGCTCTTCGTAGAGCTGGACCGTCACCATCATGCCGTCCTGCAGGAAGGCGGCGCGATCGCCGACGAAGTCCTTGTTCAATTCGAGCTGCTCGTAGCTCTGGGTGTCCATGAACACCAGTGCGTCTTCCTGCGCGTAAAGGAAGGAAAAATCCTTCAGGTCGAGCCGGATCTGTTCGACGGTCTCGGCCGAGCGGAAGCGCTCGTTGAGCTTGGTGCCGTTGATGAGGTTCTTCAGTTCGACCTGATTGTAAGCGCCGCCCTTGCCGGGCTTGACGGTGTTGGTCCTGACCGCCACCCAAAGCCCGCCATCATGCTCGATGACATAGCCGGGACGGATTTCGTTGCCATTGATCTTGGCCATGATGAGATGATCCGGAATGATGCCAACGGCCACGCCGTCGGTATGGATGTTCGCTGGGAAAGCGATTTCGGGCTCCCAAGACCACAAATCGCCAGAAGAGGCAAGGGAGCGGGCAGGTCGGTGCCAGGCGAGGGGAGCCGAGGTTACACTTGCAATGACCGCGAGAACCGCCGTCAAGGCAGCCGGTTGGCCTTCTGCAGCGCCTGCTTGGTCTGGTCGTCGTCCAGCCCCTGCAGGAAGTCGTCCATCTGTGGGTCGATGAGGCCGGCACGGCGGGCGACGACGTACCAGGCGCCGGCAAGCACAAGGTCCGGATCGGTGCCGATGCCTTGCATATAGAGCTTGGCCAGGCGGTTCTGGGCGGCGACATTGCCGCCCTCCGCCGCCTGCTTCATCCAGCCGAAGGCGGATTTCAGGTCGCGCGCACCGCCGCGGCCTTCGATCATCCAGGCGGCGAGATCGATCTGCGCGGTGTCGTAGTTCTGCCTTGCGGCCTGCGCCAGCAGGCGCCTTGCCTGGGCGTCGTCACGTGGCTTGCCACCGACACCGTTGGCGTAGATCTGCGACATTGCATATTGCGCGTCCGCGAGGCCGGTCGCGGCGGCGCGCTCATAGTAGGAAACCGCCTTGGCCATGCCGGCGTCGCCGGGGTCCTGCTGGACCAGCATCTGCGCGAAATTGAATTGCGCCAGCCGGTTGCCGGCTTCGGCGGCGGCCTGCATCAAGGCGTAGGCCTCTTTTCCATCCTTTTTGACGTAGCGGCCGTCGAGCAGCATCAGCGCATACTGGAACTGCGATTCCGGCACACCCTGTTCGGCGGCCAGCGCGTACCATTTCGCCGCTTGCGCCGAATTGACCGGCACACCGAGCCCCCGCGACAGGATCTCGGCCACCAAGGTCTGCGCCGCCGGATCGCCGTTTTGCGCCCGGACCAATGCCAGATTGTAAGCTGTCTTGTAGAGACCGCGCTGGAAGGCGCCATAGGCCGCGTCGGCGGGTTTTGCGCCGAAGCGGTCGGGATTGACCGTGTCGGCCGACGGCAGCGGCGCGGGCTCGGCCGTGGTAGCGGGCTGCGGCAACGGCTTGTCGATCGGCTTGTCGGTGTGGACGCCGATTTCCGGCTTGGGCTGCGGCAGGGGGATGGTCTCCGCGGCGGCAGCCTGGACCATCAGCACCGCAAGCAGAGCCTGGAGGGGAAGCGTCGCCGAGGACATTTCAGTCCTCGAAGCGCGGCGCGGTCTCGTCGAGCAGCGCGTTGGCGGTGGCGACCGCTGTCCTGGGATCGGTGCCGTCGGCAAACACGGCGCTCGACAGCGCCACGAATTCAGCGCCGGTGGCGCCCACCGCTTCGACCGAGGCGATGTCGGATCCGGCCATGACGATGCAAGGGATCTGGATCATGTCCGCCCACCATGCGCCGAGCGACAGGTTGCGCGGGTGCGGTTCGGGCTTGTTGTCGTAGCCGAAGCGGCCGAAGAAGATGTAGTCTGGCCGCGTCTCGCCAAGCTCGAGCGCGTCGTCACGTGTCTTGGCGCCGCCGGTGCCGACCATCATCTTTGCCTGGAAATGCTCGATCGTCTCGGCAAGTTCGGCCTTGGAGACCTCGACATGGATGCCGTCGGCCTGGACGCGGCCGGCTATGCGGGTGTCGCCGGCGATGATGACAGCAACGCCGGCGGCTTGCGCTGCTGGCACGATCTGTTCGGCGAAAGCCTGGAAGGAGGCTTCATCCATGCCGTTCTCGGGCAGGATCAGCGAAGCGACATCGCCGCCATCGAATGCCGCGACAATACGGGCCGCCGGCACGCCGGACGGCGCGATCAGCACGATGCGACAGCGATTGGGGGGCGTTGCTTCATTCATGGTTCTTCGGGTCCCGCGTTTCGCCTATGCCGGGCGAAGATGGTTGGATTGCGGCATAGAGCAAAGTGCCCGCTTTGAACAGGCGGGCAGCCGGGATCGCGATGTTTGACCCGCCTGGCATCCGGCGGGGCGCTTCATTTGATCGGGTGCGGGCTCGCCACGGGCGGTTTGCCCTTCCACAGCGTCCAGCCGAGATTCATGCCGGCGGCGGCGATCAGGATGGCGGTGGCGCCGACGACCTGACTCAGATGCAGCCGATGGCCGAAGGCGACGACATCGACCAGGATGGCGA
>NZ_RZOM01000255.1:0-6451 GCF_003999175.1 Mesorhizobium sp. M7A.F.Ca.ET.027.03.2.1
GAGTAGATGTAGAGCGGCCGGGCACTGCCGGTCACCACCTCCTCCGAAATCACCACTTCGCGCACGCCTTCGAGCGCGGGAAGCTCGAACATCGTGTCGAGCAGGATCGCCTCCATGATCGAACGCAGGCCGCGCGCGCCGGTCTTGCGCTCGATGGCGCGCTTGGCGATCGCCGAAAGAGCGTTCTCGTGGAAGGTCAGGTCGACATTCTCCATCTCGAACAGCCGCTGATACTGCTTGACCAGCGCGTTCTTCGGCTCGGTCAGGATCTGGATCAGCGCCGGTTCGTCGAGGTCTTCCAGCGTCGCCAGAACCGGCAGACGGCCTACAAATTCGGGGATAAGACCGAACTTCAACAGATCCTCGGGCTCGACCAGGCGGAAGACATCGCCAGTGCGGCGATCCTCGGGCGAAGCGACGACCGCGCCGAAACCGATCGAGGTCTTGCGGCCGCGATCCGAGATGATCTTGTCCAGCCCGGCGAAGGCGCCGCCGCAGATGAACAGGATGTTGGCTGTATCGACCTGCAGGAACTCCTGCTGCGGGTGCTTCCTGCCGCCCTGCGGCGGCACGGAGGCGACGGTGCCTTCCATGATCTTCAGGAGCGCCTGCTGCACGCCCTCGCCCGACACGTCGCGGGTGATCGAGGGATTGTCCGACTTGCGCGAAATCTTGTCGATCTCGTCGATGTAGACGATGCCGCGCTGGGCGCGCTCGACATTGTAGTCGGCCGATTGCAACAGCTTCAGGATGATGTTCTCGACGTCCTCGCCGACATAGCCGGCTTCGGTCAGCGTCGTCGCGTCAGCCATGGTGAAGGGCACGTCGATGATGCGGGCCAGCGTCTGCGCGAGCAGCGTCTTGCCGCAACCGGTCGGGCCGATCAGCAGGATGTTGGACTTCGCCAGCTCGACATCGTTGTTCTTGCCGGCATGTGCGAGGCGCTTGTAGTGGTTGTGGACCGCCACCGACAGCACGCGCTTGGCGTAGGGCTGACCGATGACATAATCGTCGAGAACCTTGAGGATCTCCTGCGGTGTCGGCACGCCTTCGCGCGACTTCACCATCGAGGTCTTGTTCTCTTCACGGATGATGTCCATGCAGAGTTCGACGCACTCGTCGCAGATGAAGACCGTCGGACCGGCGATCAGCTTGCGCACTTCGTGCTGGCTTTTGCCGCAAAACGAGCAGTAAAGCGTGTTCTTGGAATCGCCGCTGTTGTTGCCGACCTTGCTCATTTTCATGTCCTTTCATGGCCGCCCGCCGATGGTCTGGCTGAAAGGGCGCATACTCTATCTATCGCGGGAATCCGCCGCCGCCAGTGTGTCCCGGCTCCCGCAACGCATTCCGTACGAAACACAAATCAGAAAACGTGGCAATGATTCGCGACAACCCCGCATAAAGCTAAGCCGCCGAAACTCAACATAGCCTTAACGTAGGCAATCCTGTCCCCCGAGGGAACAGCCAATTGTGGCCGAAATGCCGCAAGACGCGCCAAAAGCGCGTGATGGTGCCATCCAACTGCCAACTTGCCTTTATGCCAGCGCCCCTTCGGCCGCCTCGCGCGACGAAATGACCTTGTCGATGAGGCCGAAATCCTTGGCTTCGTCGGCGGTCATGAAATGGTCGCGGTCGAGCGTTTTCTCGATCTCTTCGTAGCTCTTGCCGGTGTGCTTGACGTAGACCTCGTTGAGGCGACGCTTCAGCTTGATGATATCCAGGGCATGGCGCTCGATGTCGGACGCCTGGCCCTGGAAGCCGCCGGAAGGCTGGTGAACCATGATGCGGGCGTTCGGCGTGGCAAAGCGCATGTCCTTGTGACCGGCGGTCAGGAGCAGCGAACCCATCGAAGCCGCCTGGCCGATGCAGAGCGTCGACACGGCCGGCTTGATGAACTGCATGGTGTCGTAGATCGCCATGCCCGAGGTGACGACGCCGCCCGGCGAATTGATGTAGAGGTTGATTTCCTTCTTCGGATTCTCGGCTTCGAGGAACAAAAGCTGCGCGCAGACCAGCGTCGCCATGCCGTCCTCGACCGGACCGGTAATGAAAATGATGCGCTCCTTGAGGAGGCGCGAGAAAATGTCGTAGGCCCGCTCGCCGCGATTGGTCTGTTCGACCACCATCGGAACGAGGTTCATGTAGGTTTCGACGGGGTTCTTCATCAGATATCTCTTATCTCGCGGTGGGATTCCGGCGCCGGGAATGCCGGCAGATCGGGCAGAATCGGTTCTGGATCGTTATTCCGTAAATAGGATGCCGGCTCATCCTTGTGCAAGGCCGACCCCTCCTAGCCATCTGGGTAAGTCGAATCAAGCTTTCTGACCAAGGATTCGGGCCGGCGGATGCTTCCGCGGGTCCGGAGCCGCATGGCCGGCCGCGCAAGGTAGCAGTTTCTTAACCGCGTCACTTAACGAAATGCGCCGAAACCGCTTTTTTCCGAGACGGCTTCCTCTACAATTCAACGTTGAACTTATGCGTAGAGTTCAACAGGGGAAGTGTCATGCCCGGGAAAACCGCATGCTTCACCATCGCCGGCCTGACCATGCTCGGCACGATTTCGCAGACGGCGGCCGGCGGCCGCGCCGTCGAATGTTATGAGCCGGTCCGCAGTCCGGCTGTCTACGACACGGTCTATGAAGACGTGATGATCAGTCCGCCCGGTCAGCAGGTCGACTATATCGCCCCTATCTATGGCACCCGCGAGCGCGTCGTGATGACCGTTCCGGCGCAAGTGACCTACCAGGTCGTGCCGGCCGTCACCCGCACCGTCTACCGCACGGGCCGGATCGATGGCGGCGGCTATTCCTGGGAATGGCGCGTCGTCCATGGCCGCAAAGTGCTGTGCAAGGTCTGGCACAAGGCGCGCTACGAACGTGTTGCCAAAACCGTGGTGATCCAGCCCGAACGCACGCGGCGCGTGGTCATCCCCGCACAATACGACAGGATCGCCCAGGAGGTGCTGGTGCGGCCGGAGCAAAGGCGCATCATCGATGTTCCCGCCTCCTACCAGACCGTCGCGCGTCGTGTGCTGGTTCGCGAGGGTTCATCGGGCTGGCGGCGGGTGCATATTCCCAGGCATTGCCAGGATTAGGTCACCCCCGGCGGCGCTCAGGCGACCTCCGCCCGCAGCCATGCCTTCAAGCCGGCAATATCCCCATCGCCGACAGCAGCGGCAACGCGCCTGCCGACCGCCGCGCCGAACTTGTAGCCGTGACCGGAGCATGCCGAGACAACAAGGCATTTGCCCTTTTCATGCGCCATGAATTTTTCGTCTGATGTGAAAGTGTAGGCGCAGGTGACGACCTCGGTCACCCGATAGTCCTCGATGCGGGCGATCGGCGGCGAAAACAGGTTGCGGATCGCCTCGCCCTCGCCCGCCACCGGCTGACGGTTCCAATCGGCGTCGCTGGTCGGCACCCTGTGCAGGCCGGACCCGAATTTCATGCCGGCGCCGCCGGAGGGCGGGATCACATAGCCGTCGATCGCGCCGCCGACATCGAGGACAACCGGTGCCGCCTGCCAGGCCGCATCGAGGTCGGCCGGCGGTTCGACATAGGCAAGTGCGGTTCGATAGGTCTTCAGCTCGCCGTCCAGCTCCGGAAACAGTTTTAGCACCCAGGCGCCGGCGGCGACAACGATGCGGTCGGCCTGCATGGTCTCACCGCTTTCGAGCACGATGTGGCCGGCTTCGGCGTCGACTTCGACGACCTTGCTATTTTCGTAGACATTGGCGCCGTTGGCGCGCAGCCACTTTGCCAGGCCCGACGCGATCTTGCGGCAATGCAGGGCGCCGCCTTCGGTCGAGAAATAGGCGTAGCGAAACGACCCGGCTTCCAGAAACGGCCAGCGCATCACGGCTGCATCCGGCTCCAGCAATTCGAACGGAAAATTGCCTTCCTCCAGACCCTCGCGATATTCCTCGGCCTCGTCGCCCGGCTCGCGCGAAATGCAGACAAATCCTCTGGGATCGAGGTGGCTTTCGCCGAGATCGGCCCACATCTCGTCCCAGGCCTGGTAGGCCTCGGTGATCAGCCGGCCGTAGCCGGTCCCCGCGCGGTAAGCGCGGCGGATGATGCGATGATGGTCGCCCGACGCGGCCATCGGGTTCGGGATCGGCCCTTGCTCGACGATCGAAACGCTGTGGCCGGCCTTGACCAGCGACCACGCCGTCGAGAGACCGGCAATACCCGCGCCGACAACGATCACCTTCATCAAATCAGACTTTCCGCAGCCGGTCGGCTGGCTCAACGTATTGGATTGCGGGCGCCAACATACGGTCTGGAACCAAGCTGGCAAGCCGCGCTATTGGTCTGGCATGAGCAAATTGACGCCTACCGCCCTGGCCTTTGATCCAGCCACTCGACATCTGCGGCTCGACCCGCACGAGCCGGCCTTTTTTCAAAACCCTTATGATGCCTATGCTTTCCTGCACGGCGTATCGAATGCATTCTTCTGGGAAGAATTCGGCTTCTGGTGCTTTGGCGGTTTCGACGACGTCAACCGGCTGCTGCGCGATCGCCGCTTCGGCCGGCAGAACCCGGCCGGCATTCCAGACAGCCGCGGCATTGGACAGGACCGCAGCCATCTCAGGGCCTTCGACGGCGTCGAAGCCAATTCGATGCTGGAGCTGGAGCCGCCGGTGCACACGCGGCTGAGAACACTGGTCAACCGCGCCTTCGTCTCGCGCCAGGTCGAACGGCTGCGGCCGCGTGTCGAGGCTTTGGCCAACGACCTGATCGACCGTTTCGAACCAGGCAAGACGGTCGACCTGTTGCCTGCTTTCGCGGCGCCCTTGCCGATCACCATCATTGCCGAAATGCTCGGCGTCCCGGTCGAAATGGGGCCGCAACTGCTCGACTGGTCGCACCAGATGGTTGCCATGTACATGCATGGCCGCACACGCGCGATCGAAGAGACGGCCAACCGCGCCGCCCGCGAATTTGCGGATTTCCTCCGTGGCTACGTCACCGAGCGACGCCGAAATCCCGGCGACGACCTTTTGTCGCTGCTGATCTCGGCGCAGGAGGACGGTGAGAGGCTGTCGGAGGACGAGATGGTGTCCTCGGCGATCCTGCTGCTCAATGCCGGCCATGAAGCAACCGTGCATCAGACCGGCAATGCCGTCCGCTCGATCCTTATGCAAGGTGGCGATGTCAGCCGCTTCTTCGGTTCGCCCGAGGCGACCGCGGCAACGGTCGAGGAATGCCTGCGCTTCGACGCGCCGCTGCACATGTTCGCGCGCTATGCCTATCAGGAGATCGAGGTCGCGCCCGGCATCGTCGTGCAGCCGGGCCAGACGATCGGGCTGCTGCTGGGCATGGCCAATCATGACCCGCGCGCCTTCGCCGATCCTCTCGCCTTCCGGCCCGACCGGGCCGACCAGAAGAACGTCTCCTTCGGCGCCGGTATCCATTTCTGCATCGGCGCGCCGCTCGCCCGGCTCGAATTGCAGGTGTCGCTGAAAACCCTGTTTGAACGGCATCCGAAGCTGCATCTTGCCGAAGAGGCGCGCTTTCGGGACACTTACCATTTCCATGGGCTGGAAACGCTCGCCGTCGGCTTTTGAGTACCGCTGGGCCGCCGGTTCACCATGGCGCCAGCCGCAACCACAAGGTCTGCTCACCGGACCGCCTACGACATGCCCTTCCACGACAAGGCACCGGAAGCTATCTCAGCCAGTTCCAGCGAAATAGTCATAAGCAGGCAGCACAAGCTTGGGGGAGAGCCTGAAGGCCGTTGCTGGCAGCCCCTGTTGATCCATGCCAAATCGCAAGATCGGTCGAGCGCGACATATCCGGAAAGGCCTAACTGGTGTCGTCACGGAGAAAGAGACGTTGAAGGCCGCACTTGAAAACTACCAGGCTCGAATGCAGCGGGTGCTGGACCATATAGACCAGCATCTGGATGACGATCTGGGGCTGGAGGCGTTGAGCGGTGTCGCGGCGTTCTCGAAATACCATTTCCACCGGCAGTTCACGTCCACCTTCGGGGTGTCCGTGCATCGCTATGTCCAGCTCGCCCGCATGAAGCGTGCTTCGTACAGACTTGCCGAAAGTGACGCCCAAAGCGTCACCGACATAGCCATGGATGCCGGTTACGACGCGCCGGATGCCTTCGCCCGCGCCTTTCGGCAACGGTTCGGGCAATCGCCCTCGTCGTTCCGGAAATCTCCCGACTGGGGGTCGTGGCTCATGGCCTTCGGGCCCCTCGAAAAAGCAAGGAACACGCTCATGCAGATAATCTTTGAACACGACGACGTGACGATCCGCGATGTGCCCCCGACGCCGGTGGCGATCATGGAGCACCGCGGAGACCGGGCGACGCTCCAGGACACCATCCAGCGGTTCATCGCCTGGCGTAAGGCCGCGGGCTTGTCGCCCGAGACAAGCCCGACCTTCAACATCTTCCGTTCCGAAAGGGAGCCCGCGGTCCCGGCTGACTACAGCAT
>NZ_RZOM01000256.1:0-6451 GCF_003999175.1 Mesorhizobium sp. M7A.F.Ca.ET.027.03.2.1
GCCTACAAGACCGAGCGCCTGTCCGGCAGAAGCCTCGACGTGATCTCCGGCGGCGCCTCGTCGTCGCTGCCGCTGCTGCTCGAAGGCAGGTTGCCGGCCGGCATCAACAACCTGCGGGTCGGCGAGGCGATCCTGCAGGGTGGTGTCGAGACCTTCCGCGACACGCCGTGGGCGGAGCTCGAACCCGATGCCTGCCGGCTGACAAGCGACATCATCGAGGTCAAGCTCAAGCCGTCACGGCCGATCGGCCAATCGGGTTACGACGCCTTCGGCAACCAGCCGGTCTTCCCCGACGAAGGCGACAGGCTGCGCGCCATCGCCAATATCGGCCGTGAGGATGTGCTGGTCGAGGGACTGACGCCGATCGCCAGGGGGATAAGGGTGCTCGGCGCCTCCAGCGATCATCTGCTTTTGGATGTCGCCGATGCCGACCCGAGGCCCTCCGTCGGCGACCGCGTCGCCTTCCGCATGAGCTATGGCGCCATGCTTTTGGCGATGACCTCGGAATATGTCGAGAAGGCCCCGATGCACGACGTCGAGGATTTTTCCGGCCGTAAGATGGTGCAGATCACGGCCGGGCAGGGGGCCGCCGGCATCCTGGCCCGGGAAAGCACCGGCGCCCGGCTGGAAGCGATGAACTTCGACGTGGTGGAACTCGCCGATGTCGAGCGGCCGCCATCGGGGCTGGTCCGGCTGATTGCCGGCGTCGATCGTCGCATCGCCCACAAGGCGCTGACCGCGACGGCGCGCGCGACGCATTCTTTCGGCCTGATCTGGATCGATTCCATCGCCGCCCTGATGCCAGAGGACGAGGAGGGCATCGACCTGCCGGAATGTTCGGTCCTGGCGCGATCGCTCGGGCTCGATCACAAGGCCGGCGCGCTGCAGCCGCAGCTGTCGCCGGAAAATGTCGTCATCGTCGGCCTGCGCCACGCCGATCCGGCCGAGGCGCGGGTGCTGAAGGATTCGCGCGTGTCGGCCTTCACCATGACCGACATCGACGCCATGGGCATGCGCGACCTGATGCATGAAGCGATCCGCATCGCCACCTCAGGCACGCAAGGCTTTCATGTCAGCTATTCGCCGACCGCAACCGAATTCGCCGGCTGGGCTGCGGGCTCCGGCGGGCTGACCGTGCGCGAAACGCACCAGGCGATGGAGGCGATCGCGCTCTCCGGTGGCTTGCTGTCGATGGATGTTTCGGGCCTGACGGCGGATCTGGAGCCGCGGATCGGCACCGACGCGGTCAACTTCGTCATGTCGGCTTTCGGCAAACGGATTCTCTGATCAGCCCTGCGCTTCGACTGCCCCCCGCCATGCGCTGACATAGTCGGCCCAGGCCGGGTCTACAGGCGGTTCTATTCTTTCGCCCTTGCCGTGCGTCGCCGGCCGATCGGATGCCAGCAGCGCGGCGCCGATGCTGGTGCCGGTGGCGGCCTCGGACCCAACAACGGCGCGCGCCGTGGCTGCCGCCAGCATGCCGACAAAGAGCCGGTTGCGGGCAAAGGGGCCTTCGACCGTGGTCGGGCCGTCCGCGCCGATCAACTCGAGGCAGGTTGCCGTCATCAATGCCAGATAGAACGAGATGGCGGCAAAGCGCTGGCCGCTGTTCAGGCCGTCGGCATTGACCCATGCCGCGGCATGGTGCGGGAACGGCCCCGAGCCTTGCTGGGTCGACGGCAGCAGCAGCATCTTTCGCGCCAGCACGGCGCCGACATCATCCTCGGTCCACTGCTCCGGCTGGTCCTTTGTCAGCACGGAAAACTCGCGGCCGCCCATGAAGCGCGCCGAGGGAACGGGATCGCCGAGTGCGTTGACATTGACCAGCGTGTCGCGCGCTGCATCCAGCGCAATCTGTTTGCCGCCGACCCCCATCGACACCACCCAGGTGCCGGTCGAGACGACGGAGAAAGGCGGTTTGTCGGAGAGAAGATGCGGCAGCAGCGAGGCGTTGGAATCATGCAGGCCGCAGAACACCGGCGTTTGCGGATCCAGTCCGGTTCGCATCGCAACACTGGGCAGGATCGGGCCGAGGCGGTCGCTGGCCGGCCGCACCGGCGCCATCAGCCCGCGCCATTCCAGCCTGTCGACCAATGATGAAAAATCCGCCGTCCAAGGGTTCCACAGATCGGTGTGGCAGCCGAGCGAAGTCACCTCGTTGGCGGCGACACCGGTCAGGCGCAACGCCCAGTATTGCGGATACATCAGCATCGCGGCGGCCCTGGCGAATTCCGCCGGGAAGCTTTTCTGCTGCCAGAAGAATTGTGCTCCGAGATTGAGGCCGAGCGGCAGGCGCGGCGTGCCGGTCTCGGCGAAAGGGGGGCGGATCGCGTCATAATCCGGTGCCAGTCTATCAGGGCCATCGAACTCATAGTCGAGCACAGGCAGCACCAGTTCACCCGCCGCGTCGACCAGCACGCCGGTCGCGCCATGGGTGGTGATCGAAATGGCGTCGATGCGCTGTTCGCGGTTGAGACCGGCAAGGCTTTCGAGGATGAATGCCCACAAGGCCTCGACATCGTGATGCGGGTAGGGCGCCTGTCGCACCGGCGCATTGGACATGCGGCGCAGCGCCACCTCGCTCAACGTCGCGAGGTCGACCAGCGCCACCTTGGCGTTGGTCTTGCCGATGTCGATGACGGCGATGTGGCGCATCGCACTCATGCCATGTGGAACACGGTTTCCAACGGCACGGCCACCGGCTCGTTGTCCGGCCTGGTTTCCATGATGTCGGCCATTTCAGCCCACCAGCGCTGCATCACCGGATATCCGGGCAATTCGTCCATGCCGTGGTCGTCACGCCGCCACAGAACACCGAACAGGATATTGGTCTCCTCGTCGAGATGGATGGAATAATCGGAGACGCCGGCCTGCTTCAGCAGCGCGACCAGTGACGGCCAGATCTCGTCGTGGCGCTTCTTGTACTCGGCCTTCATGCCGGGCTTCAGCTTCATTTTGAACGCGTATTTCTGCGGCATCAGCGCCCTCCGCGCAATCGCCGCCAGACGATCGGCAAGGCGATGACGATGATCAGCAGCAGACCTATAAAGATCGACATGACGATGCCGGGCACATTGAGCAGGCCGAGCCCGAAGGTCACCAGTCCCATGATGAAGGCTGCGAGCACGACCCCAACAATGCTGCCGGCGCCGCCGAGGATACTGACGCCGCCGAGCACCACCATGGTGATGACTTCCAGCTCGTAGCCCTGCGCGATCGATGGCCGCGTCGAGCCGAGCCGCGAGGTGATCAGCACCGAGGCGATGCCCGACATCAGCCCGGTCAGGCAGAACAGGATGAACTTGGTGCGGCCGACGCGCACGCCGGAAAACTGCGCAGCTATCGGATTGTTGCCGATGGCGAAGACGCGTCGGCCGAAACTCGTACGGTGCAGCAGGAACCAGTAGACGACGGCCGCAATGAGGAAGAGCACCAGCTCGAACGACACCACCCACCAGACATAGCCCTGGCCGAAGAAGGCGAAGCTTGAGGGATAGCCCTTGTAGGCCTGGTCTCCGAGGATGATGAAGGCGATGCCGCGAAACAGGCTCATCGTGCCGATGGTGACGACGATCGACGGCAGACCGAGCCTTGTCACCAGCAGACCGTTGAAGGCGCCGCAGCCGAGCCCGACGACGATGCCGATCGCTACCAGCACCGGCGTGCCGGCGCCGGCCTGCACCGCCATGCCCATCATCGTCGACGCCAGCGCAATGATGGCGGCCACCGACAGATCGATCTCGCCCGAGATGATCAGCAGCGCCATGGCGAAGGCGATCAGGCCTTTCTCTGTGAAATTGAAGGTGAGATCGGACAGCGAATACGGGTCGAGGAAATAGGGCGAGGCGAAGCTGTTGATGGCGAAGATGGCGACGGCCACAACGACCAGCAGCGCTTCCCAGGAAAAGATCGCCGAACGGAACGGCTTGTCGAGCCGGTCGGGAATGTGGCGCGGGGCAGGGATGTCGGTCACGCCTCCACCTTTCTGAGGATGATGCGGCCTTGCTGGCGTTCGCCGCGCGCGTTGAGCACGACGGCCAGGATGATGGCGCTGCCCGAAATCGCCATCTGCCAGAAGGGCGAGATGTTGATGACCGGCAGGGCGTTGGAGATGATGCCCAGGAACAGTGCGCCGAGCACCGCGCCGCCGACCGAGCCGATGCCGCCGGCGATCGAGATGCCGCCGATGACGCAGGCGGCGATGATGTTGAGCTCATAGCCATTGGCGACCTCGACCGACGCGATCACATAGCGCGAGATCCAGAGATAGCCTGACAGGCCGCCGATCATGCCGGAGATGCAGAAGACGATGAACTTGGTGCGGCCGACATCGATGCCGGCATAGACGGAAGCCGTCGGGTTTACGCCGATGGCATAGATCGAGCGGCCGAGCGCGGTGCGGGTCATCAGGACGAAGAACAGCGCAATGACCAGGATGGCGATCCACGACAGCACCGGAATGCCGAGGAAGGCGGCGCGCTGAAAGCCGATGAAGTCCGGGCTCATTTTGTCGGCATTGACCCAGGCGCCACCGGACAGGACGAAGGTCGCGCCACGATAGATGGTCAGCGTGCCCAATGTCACCACGATCGAGGGGATGTTCAGCCGCCAGACCAGCAGGCCGTTGATGGCGCCGAGCACCAGACCGACGGCCAGCGCAATGACGATCAGGAGCGGGATCGGGATCGCCGGATGCGCGGCGTTCAGCATCGCCACCACCATGCCGGTGAAGCAGAGATTGGACGCCATCGACAGATCGATCGACCGGGTCAGGATGACCACCATCTGGCCGAGCGCCAGGATCATCAGGATCGAGGTGTCGTTGAACACCTGGCGCAGATTGCCGGGGTCGGCAAAGGCCGGGAAGCGCGTCGAAATCAGGCCGATCAGCACGACGATGGCCGCCAACAGCCAGATTTCACGGTATTTCGGGAAAGCCTTCATGCCGCGATCCCCGCTGCCGTCCGAACCAGCGTCTCGGCGTCCAACCCCTTGTTGTCGTAGACCGCCGCGACGAGCCCCTCGCGCATGACCACGACGCGGTCAGACATGCCGAGGATTTCGGGCAGCTCGGAGGACACCATGATCACCGACAGGCCTTGCGCCACCAACTCGGCCATGAAGCCGTGCACGGCGGCCTTCGAACCGATGTCGATGCCCTTGGTCGGCTCGTCCAGGATGATCACCTTGGGCGACGTCGCCAGCCATTTGGCGATGACGATCTTCTGCTGGTTGCCGCCCGACAGCGTGCCGACGTCCTGGCTGAGCGAGGAGGCCCTGAGGTCGAGCCGCTCGGTGTAGGAGCGGGCCAGATCGAACTCCTCCGACAGCCGCAGCAGGCCGGACTTCGACGTGCGCTTGAGCGAAGGCAGCGAGACGTTCTGGAAGATCGGCAGGCCGATCACCACGCCTTGCTTGCCGCGTTCTTCGGGCACGTAGACGATGCCGGCATCGATCGAATCCGCAGCCGATTTCGGCGCGAGCGTCTTGCCTTCCAGCGTGATCGTGCCGGCTGAGGTGCGGGTGATGCCCGATATCGCCTGCATCACCTCGCTGCGGCCGGCGCCGACCAGGCCGTAGAAGCCGAGGATCTCGCCCTTGTGCAGTTCGAAGCCGATGTCGTTGAATTCGGTCGGATGCGACAGGCCGGATACGGAGAGCACCGGCGCGCCGATCTCGGCCTTGCGCTGCGGGAAGATGTGATCGACCGCGCGGCCAACCATCAGGCGCACGATCTGGCTCTGGCCGGCATCCTTGATCAGGCCTTCGCCGACCATCTCGCCATCGCGGAACACCGTGTAGCGGTCGGCGATACGGTAGATCTCGTCGAACTTGTGGCTGATGAACAGGATCGCCTTTCCGTCGCTCTTGAGGAACTCGATCAGCAAAAAGAGCTCCTCGATCTCCTTCATCGAAAGTGCGGCGGTCGGCTCGTCCATGATGACGATCTGCGCGTCGATCGACATGGCGCGCGCAACGGCGACCAGATGCTTGTTGGCGATGCCGAGGTCCTTCAGCCGCGCATCGGCGTCGATGTGGCCGGCATGCATGGTGTCAAGCACTTCGCGCGCGTTCTTGCGCATCGTGCGCCAGTCGATGGTGCGCAATCGCGTGCGCGGCGCATGGCCGAGAAAGATGTTTTCTGCGACCGACAAATCGTCGAACAGCACGGTTTCCTGGTGGATGGCGGTGACGCCGTGCCCGAAGGCGGCATGCGCGCTGGGCAGGGTGACGGCCTGGCCGTCGATGCTGATCGTACCCTCATCGGGCTGGTAGATGCCGGTCATGATCTTGACCAGCGTCGACTTGCCGGCGCCGTTTTCGCCGATCAGCGCCGTCACCTGCCCGGGGTAGAGCGACAGGCTGACATTGTGCAGCGCGCGCACGCCGGGAAAGCTCTTGGAGATGCCGGACAGCGTCAGGCGTGGAGCCGGGGCCGGAGGCCGCGCCT
>NZ_RZOM01000257.1:0-6434 GCF_003999175.1 Mesorhizobium sp. M7A.F.Ca.ET.027.03.2.1
TGGCCGACCAGTGATCGAGTACTAGCCGGGCCGTGCAATCTTCGATCCGCCCCCAATCGGGGCGGCGCGGCATCAGGAACCGCAACTCACCATAGATTCGCTTGGCATCCGCGTAGTCGCAGCTCCCCTCATTCCCATCGGACGCATTCATCGCCATATCGCGCGGGTCCAGATAGCCTTCGAATGCGGAGTCTGCAAAAGGACCTGCCAGACACGCAACTATCTCCCGGATCGCATCATCGCGTTCCAAACATCGATCCATATCGTCCTCGAAAATCGGCTTTCGCTTCGAGGTGAATCCTTGCGCTGAATAAAAACCCGCGCCTTCGACAACACCACCGCACTCTCCGTCACCGGCGTCGGGGTAAATACTAACACTTGAGAAAGCAGGGAGTTCACGGTCGTCGTCGAACGTCTGACGGTGCAAAACGATGGCGGCCACCGCGTGCCCGGCTTCGTGATGCGCCACAAGCGGCAGATATTGGGAGGCTACATTCATGCGGTGCGGCTCTCAGGTCTAGTTTGCTTTTGCGCATAGGACCGCAATTGTCGTGCCAACTGGGAAAATCGTTTCGGGCAATGCGATCGCTCCGATAGCGTTGCGTCTCCTGTCTGACATTGTTGGGAAGTCGACACGCGCCCGTCGCAATGCGGTCGACCTTCCGCGCGAGTTGGGTGACCCGTGAAGGCGGCCGACCAGGACGATGTTGCGCTGATCGGCGACGAAGGCGCGGCCGGGCGAGATCGCGCATCAGGGGGTGACCGGCGTGTCGGCGAAGTCGAAGTCGTCGATGTCCTTGGCCAGCGGCAACTTGGCGACAGCGAACTGGTATTTGATGGAGCGGGCCTGCTTCTCCGATATCTCGGCCTGCAAGAGATCACCGACAATCCTGGGCGGCTCGTGCCGTCGCTTGATGGCGACGCGCCCATGATCTCGTCATAGGCTCTGCGCATTCCGTAGAGCTTCAGCGCTCCCATCAGTTCCAGTACCTCGGTGCGTTCCATGGCTGTTTGTCCTCCTGAGACTGTCATAGCGGGTGCAGTCGGCGACACTCGTGAGCTAGCTTCAGCGCTTGGGGAATGGAAAGGATCGTGCCCGGCGCCGGATCGCGGCTGCGGGCCAGGATGTTGAGGATCACCGGCGCCGACGATGCACCGTGCTCGATGGCTTCCTGACAGGCGGCCTCGACCGCGCTCAATCCGTCGGTCAGCACCCAGGTGAGGATCAACACCATCTGCCGGTCGACGTCATCAACCGCCTTGAGCTGCGCCGCACCTTCTCCATTGCCGACCGCACGACCCAGCTAAGGAACGGCGCGCGCCGTGTGCCAGGGATCGTAGACGACCTCGTTGCGGCCAAAGGAGCGAACGTGTTCTCCCACGACCACGCCATCCTCTGGCGGATGCGATCCGATCGACATAAGCATGGATCTCGACGGGCCGACCGACGGCACTCGACAGCACCGAGTATTTGTTGTTGTCGAAGCGCACCGTGCAGGTCTTCGACACCGACGGGGGAATGCAGTGGAAGCCGTCGAAGCGACCGGCAGCCGCTCCCGCTGCGGCTTGGCCGCATTCGCCGACAGCAGCCGGTCCCGCGTCTCACGCCGAGCTCCCATGCGGGGATAGGGCTGGTGCTTGCGCTCGTAGCGGAACTCCGTCTGCTCAGAACGCAGGACCTTGCGCACCACCTTGCGCGAGATCTTCAGCTCACGGCAGATCGCCTTGATCGACTTCCCCTGGACCAGCGACAGCCGACGTATCTTTGCAATCGTCTCTAAAACCAACATCCAAAACACAAATGCCTCCGATCAAGCCGGAGGCATCTTGATGACCCCATCGTTAAAGGGTCCCGTTTGGACGAAAATCACCCTTTAAACAGGGTCCCCATTCCACGAAAAATCAATGCACTACCTTCCAAAGCTGCGAGAGATCGCCACCGACCGCTTTGAAGGGGCTTTCGGCGGTCTCGTCAGCGAGGTTGTGGCATGAAGAAACATCAATCCACAGCATTGGGCCGAAGCATGCCACGGGCTCATGCCGCGGGAGAGCGGGAAGATATTCTTGAAAGAAGCGGTCTCCGACATCAATACCGACAGGATGGGCAGCTTTCTCACATCACTTGAGGTCGAGCGTGGCAGTTGCGACCCGCAATGCAAGGCTGGCGGCGATGGATGCCTTTGCGCGGTTCCTGATTTCGGAGCACCCCGAATATTAGGATACGCTGCAACTGGTGGTGACACTTCCCTTCAAGAGGGCGCGTGGGTGGCACCTGTCGAATATCTCGATGAGCCCGGAAATCAAGAGCGTCCTGGCGCGTATCGTCCGCCGCACGCCTTCTGGACAGCGGGATTACGCTCTGTTTTCGCTGATGTTCAATACGGATGCACGAGTTCAGGGATCCTGAATCTTCGATTGTGACCTTCGTCTGGTATCGCCCTGTCCCGCCGAGCAAAGCAACGACCGCCCCACACTGCTCACCCGGTTCGGTGTTCCATACTTGCTGCGCACACATGGCTGCGGGCGAAGGAACCACCATGGCGGAAAAAAGCATCCATCATCGCCCTTTGCGGGACACGACGGCCATCCACCTCGTCAAGGCGGGTGTTGACATCGCCACCATCAGTCGATGGCCAGGCCACTCGGGCTGAACTAACGATGCGCTACGCCCAGGCCGGTATCGATATGAAGCGGCAAGCGCTCGAACAAGGCTTCCCCGACGTGATGTCATCGGCAAAAGATCAGACGATCATCGCTTTGATGGCTGGATGTTTGGCTGGCTGCACCGCTTGTAGACGCTCAGTTATGTGGAGTTGTATCGCGGGAAGTCGCGCGTCTTGGGCTTTTGCGGTGTCAGCTCCACATCTCTCCGCAGTGCACGTTGTCACTGTTGAAGAGCCGTTTGTTCAATCTTCGTCCTGGCACGGCAAGGGTTGTCGATATTGTGGGCGTCTTGCGCTTGCCGAGCTTGTCCGAAATCCAGCGCCGGATCAGGCGTGAACACTGTTGCGTAGTTCGTCAGCCAGAGCGCGGAGAACGTCGGCGCTTCCTTCCAGCGCCGTAAAAGCGTAGGGATTGAGGAACTGTCGGCCCCAGAACAGATTGCGATCTGTGCCGGATAGCGTAGCTTCCTCGCTGACACGCGGCCAATTCTCCGCAATGCATCGGAGCTGGCCTTCAACAATCGCAAGAGCTTCCGGCGCGCTGAGCAGGAAGTGATGCGCCGCTTCAAGGCAGGACGCTATCCGGCTCATGCGGTTATTGCCGCTGATGAGCATGGCCTGGCTGGCCTCCTGGCCACTGCGGGCCTGCGGACAAATATCGTACGCAGGCGTGAGGGTGAGCTTAGCGCCGTCCCAGAATGCCGCATGGTTGCGGGCATGATCGTCGGTGTTGCCGCAAAGTATGTTGAAGACAATGCGGCTGAACAACTCGCGCAGAGTTTCCGACGGCGCGGTGAATCGGTGGCGAATGATCTCCGCCAAATCCTGGTAGCTGGCGTAACGCGCCATCATCTCATCGAGCGCGAGCATCGTCAGCGCTGAGACCATGGATTTGCGTTGCCAGCCGCCCGTGACCTTGATCCGGTCGAATCGCTCGACGAGCAACACGTCGTTGCCTGCGGCGCGAACGAGCGAGACGGATGCCGCTCTGATGCCGCACAAGGCGGCAAGCCGCATGGCTATGAATTCTCCTTTGACGACGCTGTAAAGGTCGGCAGACGAGGAAAATTTCGCGACATGCTTGACGGCGTCACCCTCGATCAGCGCCTTTGGCCTTGCGCCGCCGATCGAGCTGCCGTGATGCAGCGCCTGATCTAATTCGGGGGTGAGCGGAATACCTTTCTCTACCCGCTCCGCCGATTGGACAAGCTCTTCGAGAGTGGCATTGGCCAGTGCGCGCGGCTCGTAATGCATTGGCGAAAACTGAAAATCGAGCGCGCCGATGCGGTCCGAGCCTGATTCCAGCAAGAACGTCAGTTCTGAAATATCGAGCCGCGCGATTTCATCGCCCTTCACACCGAATTTGCGGTTTAGGATAACCCGTCGTCCCCAGGCATCAGGGGCAGCATCGCGGATGCATCCCGGCATGGTTAGGCCAGGAAGCAAAGGCAATTCGCCTGCCTTCAGGGGCAGTTCCGGGAGATAAAGCGGGATCGCGCTTCCCAGTTCACGAAAGCTCCTGCCATAGTTGAAGCTGACGAGTCCGTCATGGGCATATAGCCGCCCGGCGACAACCGGCGCGGTCTCGCCCGGCAGCCAGACCCAGACATAGGCTTCGTCGTACTTGGGGACCTTAGAACTCATCGACGATCTGCTTGCCGGCCTTGTAGACGTGCTTCGGCAGCAGCGCGATGCGATCGTCCATGCGGCCTGTGAGGGCTGTGATGCCATTGCCGTCGGCATCGAACAGCTTCACACCGACAATGGCAGCAGCTTCGAACATCAGTCCGATTTCGACTTTGGGATCGCCCTTCTCGATGCGCTGCAGGGTGCTGCGTGAAACACCGATTCTCTCGGCTAACTCCTGTGCGGTTAACCGGTGCTGCATCCGGCCAAGCCGGATGGTCTTACCGAAAAGGCCAAGCGCTTCCATCGCGTAGCGCGAATAGGTGCGTTTATACGTTGCCTTCATTCGGGTCTCTGTGACCTATGCATGATCCATATCGCCTTCTTTCGAACTTTATATAGGTAATGTCACAGAGCGACTGCCAAAGTCAAGACTCCGTATCGCAAGCGTTACCCATCCGAACGAGGAAGGCGGATATTGCCGACGGCTCCTGCACAACCGGCCAGCTCTGCGCGTCTCGGGCGAGGCGGAGATCTGGCGCTGGATCGCGGACAGCCTTGAGACGCCTCGCATGAGTCATTCATGGGCGGTCCCTGGTGCGGGGCCGCGGCGCTCGACTGCTGGCCGACATTCTCGGCGGCGGGACCCGCATCCGGCTACACCAGCACTTTTCGACCGCATACGCGCCCAGCTTCTCTCCGAAATCATTGCCAATGAGCGCGAACCTCATGCGATCGCCGAGCTGGCCTGGCGGCGCGGAATCTACGCACGCATCCGTATTCGAGACCGCCCAAGGGAGGCTGACTAGCGTAACGCCCTCCGATCTAAGCGCCTTCCACAAAGCCGCTTTCGCACGCGACGGGCTGCATGTGGCGGTCGTAGGCGACATAGATGCCAAGCCCTGAGAGTAAGGCTCTACCAGCTGTTCGGCGATTTGCCTCAGAAACTGGCGCTTGCCGGCGCGAACCAGTGGTATCGCGAGGGCGAGCACGCCGAGCGCTTTTCCTCCGCCCTCCACTGACCACAGACCCGCACGCAACGAAGCCGCGCTCGATCTTATCGTGGCGTGGCTAGGTGCAATGTTTGCTCTCGCCATCAGGCCGGCTTTCCCGATGGCGTGGTCAACCTGATCTATGCGTCCGAAGGTGATCGCGTGGGCCGTGAACTCTGCACCAATTCCAAAGATCAGCTTTACCGGTTCGAACGAGGTCGGACGGCTGCTGATGCGTCAGTGCTCTGACCAGATCAAGAAGGTCAGCCTTGAAACCGGCGGCAATGCACCTTTCATCATCTTCGATGATGCCGACATTGACGGTGCTGTTGACGGTGCGGTCCAGGCGAAGTTCCGCAATGCCGGCCAGACCTGCGTTTCCGCGAACCGCATTTACGTCCAATCGAGCGTTCACGATGAGTTCGTCAAGAAATTCGTGGAAAGAATCCGGCACTTGTCGGTTGGCGACGGATTCGATGCCGGAGTGGACATCGGACCGCTCATCGACAAGCATGCTCTGGCCAAGATCGAGTCTCACATCGCAGATGCCATTGCGAAAGGCGGCACAATACGATGCGGGGGCCAGCGTATCGGCAAGAATGGCACGTTTTTCGAACCCACGGTCCTCACCGAGATTTCCAGCGTCATGGCAGTCGCGCAAGAGGAGACATTCGGGCCGCTCGCGCCGATCATTCGCTTCAACGATGCGGATCAGGTCGTGCGCGAGGCCAATGACACGATCTACGGCCTCGCCGCATACTTCTATGCCTCAAACCTGAAGCGGGTCTGGCGTGTGGCAGAGGCTCTGGAATATGGCATGGTTGGCATCAACACGGGACGCATGTCCTCGGAGGCGGCACCGTTTGGCGGGATCAAACAATCCGGCATCGGGCGGGAGGGTTCCCGTCATGGCCTCGAGGACTATCTGGAAATGAAATATCTTTGCATGGGCGGGATTTGAAACCTGCTGCACTGTCTCTCCGCCCCACCGGGGGGCGGCCTGCGGTCAATGCCGCCACCTAATTGGAAGTTCCAAACGCCGTTGACCTGAAACACGGATGCCCGGCAGGAGACTGAGCTCGCTGCCGGGCATCCGTGTTTCAGGCCAACGGCGTTTGGAACTTCCAATTAGGTGGCGGCATTGACCGCAGGC
>NZ_RZOM01000258.1:0-6429 GCF_003999175.1 Mesorhizobium sp. M7A.F.Ca.ET.027.03.2.1
GTTCTTCCACATCGTGCGCTATTTCTGGACGGTCTGAGCCGGCGGCCTGTTGCAAGAGCGGTTCATTGGCGCGCTCAGAGCCGGTTGTGGATCAGCATGGTGACGACGAAGAACGCGCCGACGGAGCTGGTGATGATGCCGATCGGCAGCTCCTGCGGCAGCAGCAGCGTTCGGGCCAGAAGATCGCTGGCCAGCAACAGCACCGCGCCGGGTCAGTTTGGAAGCCGTTTGACACCCTTTTTTATACGCCGAGATAGCGGTCCTGAATTTCTGGCGTCAGCGCCTCGGGCGTGCCTTCGAAGACGGTCATGCCCTTTTCCAGAACGAAGCAGCGGTCGGCCACAGGTAGAAGCTCGGCAAGCGTCTTGTCGACGATAAGGATCGACTGTCCGCTCGACTTGAGCTTGCGGATTGCTGCCCAGATGTCCTGGCGGATCACAGGTGCCAGACCCTCGGTCGCCTCGTCCAGAATGAGCAGGCTCGGATTGGTCATCAACGCGCGGCCGATGGCTACCATCTGCTGCTCGCCGCCCGACAGTGTACCGGCATATTGGTCGCGGCGTTCGCCGAGACGCGGAAACAGCTCGACAACTTTTTCCAATGTCCACGCGCTGCCGCGTGCTGCGGCCAGCAGGTTCTCCAGTACGGTCAGATTGGGAAAGCAGCGCCTTCCCTCCGGCACCAGACCCAGGCCAAGGCGCGCGATGCGGTGCGGGCGCATGCCGGCGACTTGGCGGCCGCCAAAGCTGATCGAGCCTGAGCGCGGTTTCGCGAGGCCGAGAATGGAATTGATCGTCGTCGTCTTGCCCATGCCGTTGCGGCCCATGAGCGCCACGACCTCACCCGCCCTGACGTCGAGCGAGACGCCGAACAGCGCCTGCGATGCGCCGTAGAAGGTTTCGACGCCGTTGAGTTCCAGCAGGCTCACGCAGCTTCTCCGAGATAGGCCCGGCGCACTTCGGGATCGTTGCGGATCTCGTCCACCGTGCCGGTGGCGATGACGCGGCCATAGACGAGGACCGAGATACGGTCGGCAAGCGCGAAGACGGCATCCATGTCGTGCTCGACGAGCAGGATCGGCGCTTCGTGGCGCAGGCCGTCGAGGAATTTCGTCAACGCTTTCGATCCGTCTGGCCCCATGCCGGCCATCGGCTCGTCGAACAAAAAGGCCTTCGATCCAAGGGCCAACGCAATAGCGATTTCGAGTTGACGGCGTTCGCCATGCGACAGCTCAGCGGCTGGCACGTAGGCGCGCCCGGCAAGGCCGACGCGCTCCAGCATCGCCATCGCCGGTTCTGTCAGGCTCTTGTCGCTCATCACGGGGCGTAAGAAGCGGAAGCTCGTTCCCTGGCGTGCCTGCACCGCCAGCATCACATTGCGCAGCGCGGAAAACTCCTGCGCGAGTGATGAGATCTGGAAGCTGCGGCCGAGCCCAAGCCGCCCGCGGGCCGCCATGTCGAGCCCGGCCATATCCTGGCCGAGAAAGCGGATACTGCCGCTGTCTGGCCGGAGCGAGCCCGAGATCTGGTGGATCAGCGTGCTTTTGCCGGCTCCATTGGGGCCGATCAGCGCGTGGATTTCGCCCGGCTTGAGATCGAGGCTGACGCCGTCGGTGGCCTTCAGCGCGCCGAAAGTCTTTTTGAGATCGCGTATTTCGAGGACCAGCTCAGCCATGACGCGCCTCTCCAGCCAAAAGGCCAAGCAGCCCGCCGCGCGCGAACAAAACGACGCCGAGCAGGATCAGGCCAAGGAAGAACTGCCAGCGTTCGGTGAAGCCGCCAAGCGCGAATTCGAACAGCACGTAAAGCATCGCGCCCGCAACCGGGCCGAACAGCCGACCCTTGCCGCCAAGGATGATGAGCACGATCAGCTCGCCCGACATGTGCCACGACAGCATCGAGGGGCTGACGAAGCGGTTGAGATCGGCAAACAGCGCGCCGGCGAGGCCTGTGACCATGGCAGAGATGGCGAAGGCAACGAGCCTGATGTTGAAGGGTGCGATGCCGACGGCGGACAGCCTGGTCGCGTTCTGCCGTGCCGCCTGCAATGCGGCACCGAAGCGCGATCCGCGCAGCAGCCAGAACAGGCCAAGTGCTGCCATCAGCACGACATAGCAGATCAGGAAATAGGTCAGGGACAGCGCCGTGTTCATACCGGGAAAGCCATTGCGGACATAGATCGACAGCCCGTCCTCGCCGCCATAGGCCGGCCAGGAGATGGCGAAGTAGTAGATCATCTGCGCGAAAGCGAGCGTGATCATGATGAAATAGACGCCCGTCGTGCGCAGGCTGATCGCGCCGATCGGCAAGGCGACAAGGCCGCAAACCAGGATAGCCACCGACCAGATGACCGGCATCGAGGTCGTGCCTTGCAGGCCAAACAACAGCGGTTCGGCGTTGAAGGCATGGGTCGCCAGGATGCCGGCGGCATAGCCGCCAAGGCCGAAGAAGGCAGCGTGGCCAAAGGATACCAGCCCGCCAAGACCAAGCGCGATGTTGAGCCCGACAGCAGCGAGCGCAAGGATCGTAATGCGCGTGGCAAGCGTGACGTAGAATTGCTCGCCCATTGCAGACGCACTGAACGGGATCGCTAGCAGCAGAAGTGCCAGCAGTATATTGATGATGGTTTCGCGGCTCATGGTAGCCCTTACGACTGCGCCGCAAACAGGCCGCTTGGCCTGAAAGCGAGGATCAGGGCCATGACTATGTAGATCAGCATGGAGGCGAGTGAGGCACCGATCAGCCCGGCCTGTGCCGTCGGCATCATCAACGCCAGCGCCTTGGGCAGGAGGAAGCGGCCCATCGTGTCGACGAGGCCGACGAGGATGGCACCGAACAGCGCGCCCTTGATCGAGCCGATGCCGCCGATGACGATGACCACGAAGGCGAGGATGAGTGCTGGCTCGCCCATGCCGACCTGCACCGATTGCAGCGCACCGACCAGCGCGCCGGCAAGGCCGGCAAGGGCAGCACCTAGCGCGAAGACAACAGTGTAGAGCGTGCGGATGTCGACGCCGAGGGCTGCGATCATCTCGCGGTCGGATTCGCCGGCGCGGATGCGCATGCCGAGACGGGTGCGCGAGATCAGCAGATAGAGCCCCACAGCAACGGCGATGCCGACGCCGATAATGGCGAGGCGGTAGAGCTGGTACTGGCCACCGCCGGGCAGGGGCACCGCGCCTTGCAGCAGCGGTGGGATGTCGAGATAAAGCGGAAACGAGCCAGACAGCCAGCGCGTGCCTTCCGAAAAGATCAGGATCAGCGCAAACGTCGCCAGCACCTGGTCAAGATGGTCGCGCTCATAAAGCCTGCGGATGACAACGATCTCCATGACCGCACCGGCGGCTGCCGCAGCGATCAGGCTCGCCACCAGACCGATCCAGAACGAACCAGTGGCGGCGGCGACCGTGGCACAGGCAAAGGCGCCGACCATGTAGAGCGAGCCATGGGCGAGGTTGATCAGGCCCATGACTCCGAAGATCAGCGTCAGGCCGGCGGCCATGAGGAACAGCATCACTCCGAGCTGCAGCCCGTTGAGAAGTTGTTCGATCAGAAGGGCGATGGACAAATGAAAGATCCGGACTGTGGTTCAAGGCGGGGAATGCCGAAGCAAGCCGCTGCAAGATACGGCGATGCGGCCTCGCCGCGGCCCCGGCCCCGTCGATGACGAGGCCGGCACTTTAGCAAAGCGGATGCAGCCTTGGGCTACATCTTGCACTGGTCGGCATAGGCGTCCTTGTGGTGTTCGAAGGCGGTGGCGATGATCTTGTTGGTCAAGACATCGCCTTCCTTTACCACCTCACGGACGTAGATGTTCTGGACCGGATGATTGTTGGTGTTGAAGGTGAACTCGCCGCGCACCGACTTGAAATCGGCTGCCTTGAGGGCCGCGCGGAACGCGTCCTTGTCCTTAACACTGGCCTTGGACAGCGCGGACAGGATCAGGTTCGCCGTATCCCAGCTCTGGGCGGCGTAGATTGAGGGCAGGCGATTGTATTCGGCCTTGAAGGCCTCGACGAACTGCTTGTTGGCTTCGTTGTCGAGGTCCCTGGACCAGCTCGCCGAGTTCTTGACCCCGAGGGCTGCGTCGCCAACCGCGGGCAAAATGTCCTGGTCGAAGGAGAAGCCAGGACCCATGACCGGGATGTTCACGCCCGACTGGGCGTACTGCTTCATGAAGGAAATGCCCATGCCGCCAGGCAGGAAGAAGAACACCGAGTCGGCACCGGAATCGCGGATCTGGGCGATCTCGGCGGCGTAGTCGGCCTGGCCGATCTGGGTGTAGGCCTCGCCTGCCAGCTCGCCCTTGTAGTAGCGCTTGAAGCCGGTCAGCGAATCCTTGCCAGCCGGGTAGTTGGGCGCGAGGATGAAGGTCTTCTTGTAGTCCTTGTTGGCGTACTGACCCATCGCCTCATGGAAATTGTCGTTCTGGTAGGCGACGTTGAAATAGTTCTTGTTGCACTTGGCGCCGGCAAGCGCCGACGGGCCGGCATTGGGCGACAGATAGATGACGTCCTGCGCCACCGCGTTGGGCACCACCGCCATCGCCAGGTTCGACCAGATGATACCGGTGAGCAGGTCGACCTTGTCGCTCTGGATCATCTTTTCGGCGAGCTGCACCGCGATCTCGGGCTTCTGGGCATCGTCTTCGATGACCAGCTCGACATCTTTGTTGCCGGACTGTTTCATCGCCAGCGTAAAGGCATCGCGCATGTCGACGCCGAGACCCGCACCGCCGCCCGAAAGCGTGGTGATGACGCCGATCTTGACGGGTTCGGCATAGGCAAGGCCAGATGTGGCCAGCGACAAAGCGAACATGCTGGATGCCAGGATATTCTTCATTTTTCTCTCCTTCCCAGTGTTTTCAATATAGATAAAATAGCTTTAGAGCCGGGTGCGAACTTTCCAGAGTTCAGTGAACAGTTCAACCTCCAGCATCTCTTCAGACACGAAGCGCCCGACGTGCCGCCGGTGCTGCGTTTCATGCCGATGATGCGTTCGACTGTGGTGACATGATTGAAGCGCCAGCGCCCGGCCATTGCCGATCGGCGCGGTGTGGTCACCCAGACCCTTTTCGACCAGACGTCGGTCAGTTCGACACCGGCATTAAGGTATTCGGGGTAGTCGAAGCCATCGAGCAGGAAGTTCGGCCACTGTTCCTCGGGCGGAAGGTTGTCGCGCGTGAAAGTGTCGATATGCGCTGACGGTCCAAGCATTCTGCGGCTGTCCCCTAGATGCTCGTTGCCACGGTCTTGTCGCCGTGCGTGTGTTTGAATACGCAACTTGCCGGGAGGCTTTGCGCCGACGCCGGGCTGGTCATCCGCATATGCGGCAGCACCCGGCGCGATCGAATATGCGACCGGCATTTGGCACAGCGAGACCTCCCACGCTCTCGACTGACGATTGAGAGTTGCACCAGACCAAATTTATTTCAAGCCTAAACTTTTTACCCTGCCCGAGCGTTGGTGCACAAATGCGGCATGTTCGCCATCTTCGGCAAGCTCTTTGGAAAACACCGTTTTTCGCCGAACGTCTCGCCGTCGAAAACCTGGGAAGGCCCGATCGGCGGACTGGTGTCGGCGAGCCTGCTGGGCGCGTTGTTGTCATTCGTCACGCCCTTTTCGCCGCTACAGGCAGCGGGCGTGGCCTTCGTCGCCTGCTCGATGGGATTTCTTGGCGGGTTGGTCGCCTCGGCCATCAAGCGCGACCAGGGCGTCAAGGACTGGGGCCATCTGATCGAAGGCCATGGCGGCATGATGGACCGCACCGACAGCCTGGTCTTCGCTGCCCCGGTGTTCTTTCACCTCGTGCGCTATTTCTGGACGGTGTGATCCGGCGCCCAGTTGCCCACCGCACTCACAGCCGGTTGCGGATCAGCATGGTGACGACGAAGAACGCGCCGACCGAGCTGGTGATGATGCCGATCGGCAGTTCCTGCGGCGGCAGCAGCGTTCGGGCCAGAAGGTCGCTGGCCAGCAACAGCACCGCGCCGAACACGGCGCAGCTGGCAACCAGGCGCAGGTGCAAGGGGCCCGCCAGCGGCCGCGACAGATGCGGGATCATCAGCCCGACGAAGCCGATGACGCCGGCGACCGAGACCAGGATCGCCGTCGAGAAGGCGGCGACGAGAAAGGTCATCCTTCGCATCCGCGCCACCGGCACGCCCAGGCTTTCGGCGGCGTTTTCGCCGGCCAGGAAAGCATCGAGCCGGCGGTGGTTCCACAGCGCGTAAGCCAGGATAGTGCCCGCACCCAAGGCGCCGAGCCAGATATTGTCCCAGCGCGCCAGGCCGAGCCCACCCATGGTCCAGAACAGCACGGAGTGCGCGGCGCGCTGGTCGCCGGCAAAGACAAGATAATTGGTCAAGGCGGTGAACATGAAGGACACGGCAAGGCCGGCAAGGATCAGCCGCTCCGGGCCTTGCCCCCTC
>NZ_RZOM01000259.1:0-6428 GCF_003999175.1 Mesorhizobium sp. M7A.F.Ca.ET.027.03.2.1
GGTCAATACCGCGCACCGCATGGAAGGCGCCGTAGCGCTTGTGCAAGCCGGTGATTCTGACTTCGGCCATGCCTAACTTTCCCTATCCGCGAACGGCGCCGAGCGTCAGCCCGCGCACGAGATGTCGTTGAGCAAGCACTCCAAGGGCGATCGACGGCACGAGGGAGACGATGGCAAGGGCCGCGGCTTCACCATATTGTGCGCCCTGGAAGCCGATGAAGGCGCGGAAGACCGTTGGCAGCGTGAAGGCAGTTCGGCTTGTCAAAATCAGCGCGAAGAAGAACTCGGTCCAGCAGGCAATAAAGGCGAAGACAGCCGCCGCGACGATGCCGGGCGCGGCCAGCGGCACGGCAACGCGCCAGAAAGCCTCCCATCGCGTGCAGCCATCGACGAGGGCCGCCTCCTCCATCGACCTCGGCATGCCGCGGAAATAGGCGAACATCATCCAAACGGACACCGGCAGCGTGAAGACCGTGTAGGCTATGATCAGCCCGATATGGGTGTCGTATAGCCCGACGCCGCGGTAGATCAGGAATACCGGTAGGACGATGCCGATAGGTGGCAGGAAGCGCTGCGACAGCACCCAGAAGGACAGATGCCGGCCACCCGTGTTGTAGCGCGCCAGACTATAGGCCATCAGCGTGCCGAACAGTGCCGAAAGCACCGTGGCCGAAAGCGAAATAATCAGGCTGTTGATAAGCCCGTCGAGACCGCGATAGGTGAACAGCGCGGCTTCGTAGTGGACAAGCGTCGGCTCCGCGGGGAACCAGACAGGCGGTACGGTGAGGTAGTCGTCGCTGGGCTTGATTGAGGTGTTGAACATCCAGTAGAGCGGCCACAGCACGAACACCAGGAAGAACCCCAAAAGCAGGATTCGCCCGATCGGCAACGACCGGCGTTTCCTGCGGCGGGCGGGCGCTACGGCGGCCATCAGACCGGATCGACCTTCAAGAGCCGGCGTACCAGCAACGCCACGATGAGCGCCGTAAAAATCAGGAACAGCCAACTTCCGGCCGTTGCCTGCGACAGATGAAACTGCGTGAAGCCGACGGTATAGAGATAATAGGAGGCCGTGTACGTTTGTGTTCCTGGGCCGCCGCCTGTCATGATGAATATGGTATCGAACATACGGATGGCGTCGAGCAGACGGAAAGTCAGCGCCAGCAGCATCATCGGCCCCAGATGGGGGAGCGTGATCGCCCAGAAGACCTGCCAGGCGTTGACACCGTCGAGTTCTGCCGCCTCATAGAGATTGGGAGGAATTGCGGTCAGGCCAGCGAGCAGGATGACGAACATGAATGGCGTCCACTGCCAGACATCGGCGATGATGAGCGAGACATAGAGCCATGGGCGCTCGGTCATCCAGCCGATCGTAACCTCCTGCCCCAGCAATTGCGTCAGGATATAGTTGGTCGGTCCGAAAGGCCGCTGCAAAAGCAGCGTCCAGGCCTGGCCGACGATGACTGGGCTGATGAACAGCGGCACGATCAGGATCGACATGATCACGCCGCGGCCCGGAAAGCTGCGCACCATTGTCAGCGCCACCAGGAGACCGAGCACGAATTCGATAGCGACGCTGATGCCCGACAGCCATGCCGTCAGCAACAGTGACCAACGTGCCACGGGATCGAACACGACCCGCTCGAAGTTCTTCAATCCGACAAATGCGTGGCCCGGCACCTGGAAGTCGTAGTTGATGAAGGATACGACCAGCGAGAACAGGAGCGGATAGATCGACAGCGCCAATATCAGCAGCACCGCGGGCGCGACCAGCAGCCACTTGAAATGGCGGTCGGCCCATTGGGCGAACGCAGATAGCCGGGGCGGTGCGCCGGCGGCCTTCAAGCGGTGAATCGTAGCGGTGGGCTGCATCGGTGTATCCAAAAGGCTGCTTAGCGGTTCGGCGAGGTGTTGCGAGCCAAGCGCCCGCAACACCAATTGCTCCAGGCTCTGCCTCCCCTCAGAGGGTGACCGCCATGCCAAGTTTTTCCACCGTGTTGTCGGCGGTGGCGCCAGGCAGTTTCAGGAACTCGGTGTAGAAACCTTTCTGCGAATCTACACCCAGTCGGTCGGTCGTCTCGTTCCACTCGGCCGCCGCCGTTTCCAGCGACGCCTTCGGATCCGCACCAGCCCACACCGCCGTGCACATACGGTCGATGCTCAAGAAGTAGTCCTGCGCGCCTGGCATGATCGGGTCGAGCAGACCAACATTTGCCGAGTTGTTGAGATTGGCAAGGTACTCCTTGGCACTTGGGAAGAGCGCGCCGTAGAGTTCGGACTTGAAGTGCGAGATGCGGTACGGGTCTCGTAGCGCATAGGGCAGCATGCAACGCGCCAGCGAGACCGGTGGCGAGCATATCCATTGCATGAACAGATACGCCGCCTCGGGGTTGGGCGAGTCCGCCGACAGCGCCTTGTTGTAGCCGGTGGCATGTTCCGGATTGCCCGGAACGACGGCATAGCCGACCTTGCCAGCGATCTGGGACTGGGGGATGAAGTTGATCGCCGTGGCGGACTGCGAGTAATTCGCCGCCATGCGGCCGCTGGGAGGCCAGGAATAGATCATCGCGACTTTGCCGGTCAGGAAGGCCGCCCACAGGGAGACGGCGTCGAGCTCGTTGTTGCCGGGGATCGAGGCCTTGTTCGCCGCGAGCATGTTGGTCAGCGTCTTGACGCCGGCGTCCGAAACTAGGCCCGCCTTCATGTCGTCGCCGAACAGTTTGCCGCCATTGGCGCGGTACTGCTGCAGGAAGTCGAACTGGTTGCCGGGGCTGCCCGCCTTGCGGAAGTGTCCCGCGCCATAGACCTTTGGCGCCATCTGGTCGGTGATGAACTGGGCAATCTGGGCATATTCCTCCCAGGTCTTCGGCGGTCCAAGCTTGGCGTTGAACTTTGCTTGGTAGGCCTCCATCATCTTCGGATCCTCGAAAATGTCCTTGCGGTAGTAGAGAGCGAACATGTCGCCGTCGTCGAAGAACCCCCAGATCTTGCCCTTATAGGTTGGCAGCGCCTTGTACAGAGGGTGATAGTCCTCGAGGTCTGCCGGGTTCATGTATTTGGCGATGTAGTCGTCGAGAGGTGCGATGACGCCGCCATCGGCAAGCGATGGTGTCCAGGCCGGCGAGACGTCGAGGACGTCATAGGCACCTGAGCCGGCGATGTGCTCGGCGACCGCCTTGGAGTACTGGTCCGGGTTCGACAGTTCGACGACATTCGACTTCATCCCCGTAAGCTGCTCCCACATCGGCCCACTGAAATTGCGCGGATCGAGTGCCTGCAGGCCAGCCTCGTAGGTCATGTTGAGGGTGACGCCCGAATGCGCCTTGGCGGCCTCCACCGCGCGAAAGGCGGAACCGTTCGCCGGGCCTTCCTTCGATGCTTTCAGGGCTGCAGCCTGGGCTTGGCCGAGCGGCGAGGTGGCGTCCGCCAGTTCCAGCGTCTGCTGCGCCACCGCCCAATCGGTCATCATCCCCAGCATTGGGCCAGACGCAGCCAACATGCCGGTCATCTGACCGAAGCGGGTTATGAAAGTTCGGCGGGTAGTTTCGCCGCGCATGAAGGCGTCGACCTCTGCTTCGAGACCTGCCTGAAAGTCACGTTTGTCACGATCGTTCATAGTGCTTGGTCCTCCCGTTTCCATTTGCCTCACTCGTCCGCGGGCGCGGCGGTCGAGCATTCCTCCCGTAAAGTCGCCGCAAGGGGGCCGCGGCGGCGCACCAAAAATCAGCGTCCTCCTAGGTTCCGAAGCGGGCCGCGAGCCCCGACAGCCTGGTCTTCCACAGCTCGCTCGAAAGCACCTCGCGATTGACCACGCCGCGCGGCTCGCGACCGTGCTGCACCTCAATCACCGCCTTGACGTCGGCGGCACCGTTGCCGGCAAAGCACTGGTCGGTCCAGCAAAGCGCGTGCGGCGCCAGGATGACATTGTCGAGTTTAAGGATCGCATCGCCTGCATCGGGAGGCTCCTGCTCGAGCACGTCGAGACCGGCACCGGCGATGCGGCGCTCCTGCAGCGCTTGTGTCAGCGCTTTCTGGTCGACGATCGGGCCGCGCGCCGTGTTGATCAGGTAAGCTGTCGGCTTCATCAGGGCGATCCGCTCAGCATTGACGATGTGGTGGGTCTGCGGCGACAGCGGGCAACTCACCGACAGCACGTCGGCGCGGCGAAACAGGTCCTCCAGCCCGACCAGTTCGACGCCCAGGTCGGCAGCAACCCTCTTGTCAGCGAACGGGTCATGGGCAATGAATTGCATGTCAAAGGGCCTCGCCAAGCGGAAGACCTCGGCGCCGATGTTGCCGATGCCCAGCGACCCAAGCGTACGCCCGACGAGCCCGACGCCCATATGTTCCGAGCGCTCCTGGAAGCCATGAGATCCCTTGCGGGTGAGCGCGTCCTTTGTCAGCAGTTTGCCGGTCAGTGCCAGCATGAAGGTGATGACGGATACGGCGACGGGCCGTCGCACGCCATCGGGCGTGATGACCAAGGCAATGCCGGCGGCGGTGCAGGCCTCAACGTCGACAGTGTCGTAGCCGACCCCGAAGCGGGCAACGACGGCCAGGCGGCCGCTCCTGGGGACACTCGTGGAATCGAAGCGATGGGCGAGAAGGATCAGCGCATCGAAATCCTCAAGTTGGTCGGCGCGAAGCGGACTGTTCGATTCCAGGAACACCATCTCGACGCCCGCCGCATTGCGCAGCGGCTCCAGATCGAAATCTGGATAGGTCGGCGAGCCGTCCGGCTTACGGAAATCACCCGAAAGCACCACCCTGAATTTCACGCTGTCCATCGTCTCCTCCGCTCTATTGGCACCCGGCCCGGATTTTGGAAACCGCGTCAGCCATCGCGTCGTGCAAGACCCAAACGTCGCCCGAATAACAAATGAAATCGAAGCCTTGTGCGTAGAAGTCGTGTCCCTCCGCGACGTTGGGCACCAGGCGTCCAAGCGATTTGTTGTGCTTCTTGGCGGCTGCAACGATTTTGGCCATTGCAGCGGTGAAAGTGGGGTGGGCGAAGTCGCCCGGAATGCCGAGCGAGACGGACAGATCGAAATGTCCGACCCACAGACAATCGACCCCGTCCAGTCCCGCGATGCCGTCGATGTTCTTGACGCCGTCCGCGGTCTCGATCAGGCAGATGAACGTCGAGCGCTTGTTGGCGGCCTCGAATTTGTTAGCGACCGAACCCGGACGGTAGCGGTCGTGAGCGATCTGCAGCGCCACGCCGCGGGCGCCGGCAGGATGGTATTTCATGGATTTGATGATGTGTTGCGCCTGTTCGACCGAACTCACCATCGGTGCGATCAGCCCTTCAGCACCCATGTCCATCGCGCGGGCAAGGAAATGGTAGTCCTGCGACGGCACGCGCACCATAACCGGCAGATCGGCTGCCTCGAAATAGCGGATCGCGCTCTTCAGCGTTTCCAAGCTGAATCCCGAATGCTCCATGTCGAAAAAGACGAAATCGCAACCAGCGGACTTCAGGATGTGACCAATTCCCGGCGTGGCGAATTCGGCGACAAGCGTACCGAGCTTGACCCGCCTGTGAGAGGCTAACGCCTTGAGACTTGGTTCCGACATGACTTCCCTCCCCTTCGCCCACAAGGGGCGCATTGCCCTTACGCGTTCTTCAGGACGAAGCTTCGAGAACAAGGTCGCAGATGGTCACCAGCTTGGTGTCGACGAGCGGCGCGCTCTGCGAATTGAATTCGTCGAAATGAACCGTACGGCAGTGGTGCTCGAATGCCGCTTCGCTGTCGTAAATCTCGTAGAGCAGGACCCGGTCAGGCTCGTCGCGCGCCTGCGTCACATCAAAGCGACGGCAACCGGTTTCGCTGCGAATCGACGCGGTCGCATTGGCGTCCACAAGCTCGCGGAATCTGCCCCGGGCACCCGGCTTGAGGCGGAAATCGACCCAGACCACGAAGCCCCTCATCACTTGGCACCCGCAATTTCCAGATAGCGCCTGGACACATATTCCAGATGCCTGCGCATAGCCGCTTCGGAGGCGTCTGGATCGCGCGCTGCGACGGCGTCAAAGATTTCGCGATGAGCCTCATAGGCCTTGCGGTCTTCACCTTTGGCCAAAGTCGTGCGCCGCTGTTCGAGCAGCCATTCGGCCAACGCCGCGTGGATAGCTGTGAAGATTCGATTGCGGGTGATCACCGCCAGCACGTAGTGGAAGTCGACGTCGGTGCGCTCGAAGCGCGTCAGGTCCCCGATCGACTGCCGGTTGATTTCGAGCGCCTCCTCGAGGCTTTCGATATCCTCTGGCGTGGCATTGATGGCGGCGTTGCGGGCAAGCCCGACTTCGAAAAACAAACGCGCGCCCTGGAAGCCATGAATCCCGCCCGGCGCCGAAATCATGTGCCGCGCCGGGCGGGATTCATGACTTCCAGAGCGCGCGTTTGTTTTTCGAAGTCGGGCTTGCC
>NZ_RZOM01000025.1:0-15239 GCF_003999175.1 Mesorhizobium sp. M7A.F.Ca.ET.027.03.2.1
TCGCTGACCACCGCGCAGGCGCTCGACAAGGCGGTCGACGCGCTGCTCGCCGCGCCATCGGTGGAAACCCTCAACGCTGCCCGTGACGCCTGGAAGGCATCGCGCGTTCCCTACCAGCAGACCGAGGTCTACCGCTTCGGCAACAAGATCGTCGACGACTGGGAAGGCAAGGTGAACTCCTGGCCGCTGGATGAAGGCTTGATCGACTACGTTGCCAAGAGCTACGGCACCGAATCGGACGCGAACGCGCTCTACACGGCCAATGTGATCGCCAACAAGGAGATCGAGATCAACGGCAAGAAGGTCGATGCATCGAAGCTTTCGCCGGAGTTCCTCTCCGGCACACTGCAGGGAGCCGGCGGCATCGAGGCCAATGTCGCCACCGGCTACCACGCCATCGAATTCCTGCTCTGGGGCCAGGGCCTGCATGGCACCGGCCCGGGTGCCGGCGAGCGCCCCTATACCGACTACGACCTCAAGAACTGCACCGGCGGCAATTGCGATCGCCGCGCCGAGTATCTGAAATCGGCCAGCGACCTTCTGGTTTCGGATATTCAGGAGATGGTCGGCAACTGGAAGGAAGACGGCGCCGCCCGCAAGGCTCTCGTCGATGGCGAGCCGAACACGGCGATCTCGACCATCTTCACCGGCATGGGCTCGCTGTCCTACGGCGAACTGGCCGGCGAGCGCATGAAGCTCGGCCTGCTGCTGCATGATCCGGAAGAGGAGCACGATTGCTTCTCCGACAACACCTACAATTCGCATCTCTACGACGCCATCGGCATTCGCGCGGCCTATCGTGCGAGCTACACGCGTCTCGACGGCACCGTCGTTTCGGGTCCCTCGGTGGCCGATATGGTGAAGGCGGCCGATCCGGCGATCGACAAGGAACTGTCTGACAAGCTCGATCTCACCGTCGCCAAGATGGAGGCGATCAAGGCGCGTGCACTGGCCGGCGAGGCCTATGACCAGCAGATCGCCGAGGGCAACGTTGAGGGCAACGCCACCGTGCAGGCGGCGATCGATGCGCTGGTCGATCAGACCAAGTCGATTGAGCGCGCCGTCGGCTCCCTGAAGCTCAGCACCATCGCCTTCGAAGGGTCCGACAGCCTCGACGCGCCGGACAAGGTGTTCAAGTAAGGGCCGAACGACAGGAGACTGATCCGGAGCCGGACAACCGGCTCTGGAACGGCCTCCGCTAGAAAATCAAGCCACACGGCGCGGGAGACGCCGTCAGCCAGCCGAGCAAGCCAATGCTGATTTGTCATTGCAATATCATCACCGAGAAGGAGATCGAGCAGACGATCGTCGCGCTGCTGGACCAGGATCCCTGGCAGCTGATCGTGCCGGCGAAGATCTATCATGCCATGCAAAAGCGCGGTCGCTGTTGCGGCTGCTTCCCAAATGTGGTGGAAACGATCATTCGGGTCACCGAAAATTACCACGCCCGCTCGGAGGCGAGCGGCGTGGATGTCGTTTCACACCTGGATCGCGTCAGAGGCCTGCGCGTCCAATACGGGAGCAGAATTCATGAAAGGCGATCCGCAGATCATCGAGCGGCTTAACGAGGCTCTTTTTCTGGAGCTTGGGGCCGTCAATCAGTACTGGGTGCATTTCCGTCTGCTTGAGGACTGGGGATACGCCAAGCTGGCAAAGAAGGAGCGGGCGGAATCGATCGAGGAGATGCACCATGCCGACAAGCTCGTCGCCCGTATCATCTTCCTCGAAGGCCATCCGAACCTGCAGTCCGTGGCGCCACTGCGTATCGGGCAGAACGTCAAGGAAGTGCTCGAATCCGATCTTGCCGGCGAATATGACGCACGTACCGCCTACAAGCGGTCGCGCGAAATCTGCAACGACGCCGGCGACTACGTGACGATGAAGCTGTTCGAGGAATTGCTCGCCGACGAGGAGGGTCACATCGACTTTCTCGAGACGCAGCTCGACCTGCTTGCCTCGATCGGCGAGGAAAAATACGGCCAGCTCAACGCCGCATCGGCGGACGAGGCGGAGTAAGGGCATGCGGGAATGCGGCGCCTGCTAGAATTCGTGCGCCGCTCGCGGCGGGCCAATGGCTCGCCGCTCCTTCGCAAGACGCCGGCCGGATTGGCGCGTCGGCGCTATGTCGTGCTCGTGTTGGCGCTTGCCTCTTCGGCGATGGCCGGTGATCTTCAGCCTGCCGGGCTCGCCACCACGCGCACCGACCTCAATGCGAAGGACCAGGCGCGCGTCATCGCCGTCACGAGGCCGACCGCGGATTTTTCCAGGCCAGAGCAGTTCGAACTGATGCAAGGTGGCGCCGGCACGTCCCGGAAGGACGTCAGCCGCGATTCCTTCTCGCAATCCTCGGCCAACATCACCTTCGAGGAAGAGGGCGACTTCAAGCTCGGCAATGCCCTTTTCCGCAAGAACTGGGTCTCGTCGCCATCCTCGACGCAGGCGTCGGACGGGCTCGGCCCGCTGTTCAACGAACGTGCCTGCCAGAACTGCCATCTGAAGGATGGCCGCGGCCGCCCGCCGCAAGGCGACGTCGGCACCACGTCGATGTTCCTGCGGCTGGCCCGTGACGCCAGCAGCGCGGAAGAGAAGGCGGCGCTTGCCGACCACGAGGTGCTCAACTTCCCCGACCCGGTCTACGGCAGGCAATTGCAGGAGCTCGCCGTACCCGGCCTGCCCGGTGAAGGCAGGATGCATGTCGACTACCAAGAACGTAAGGTAGAGCTGACGGACCGCACTGTGATCTCCTTGCGCAAGCCGAGCTATTCGGTTGATGGCCTTGGCTACGGGCCGCTTGACCCACGCACCACGCTGTCGCCGCGCCTGACCCCGCCGATGATCGGCCTGGGCCTGATCGAACAGATCGCGCCGGCTGATATTCTCGCCCACGCCGATCCGGACGACAGGGACCGCGACGGCATTTCCGGCAGGCCGAACATCGTGCGCGATAGCCTGAACGGAAAACTGACGCTTGGCCGTTTCGGCTGGAAGGCACAGACCGCGTCGATCCGCCAGCAGGCGGCGGACGCCTTTGCCGGCGACATCGGCATCTCGACGCCCGAAGAGCCGAAGCATTGGGGCGATTGCACTGCTGCGGAGGCAAAATGTCTCGACATGCCGAACGGCGTGCAGCAGCGTCTTGGCCCGGTCGAGGCGCCGCCGCCGGTGATGGATCTCGTCACCTTCTATTCGCAGAACCTGGCCGTGCCGTCGCGCCGCGACCTCGACCAGCCCGACGTGCTCGCGGGCAAAAAAACATTCTACGAGATCGGCTGCATTTCCTGCCACACGCCGAAATTCGTCACGCGCCGCGATACGCCCAACAAGGCGCAGGCGTTCCAGCTGATCTGGCCCTATTCCGACTTCCTGCTGCACGACATGGGGCCTGATCTGGCCGATGGCCAGGCCGTGGGAGATGCGACGGGCAATGAATGGCGCACGCCGCCGCTGTGGGGCATCGGCCTGACCGAGACGGTCAACGGCAATTCCTTCTTCCTGCATGACGGGCGCGCGCGCAGCCTGACCGAGGCGATCCTGTGGCATGGCGGCGAGGCGCAGAAAGCGCGCGACCGCTTTGCCGCCGCCAGTGCGACTGAGCGTGACGCGCTGCTCAAATTCCTGGAGTCACTGTGATGTTCAAGCGTTCTGCATTGTTTCTCGTTCTTGCGCTGGCATTGCTGGGCGTTGCCCCTGCGTCTGCGGCGGTCAAAGCCTCCGATATCATCCAGCGCGCGATCGATGGCTTCGTCCGCCCGGCCTATGCCGGCCTGCACGAGCATGCGGAAGCCTTGACCGGATCCATGCGCAAGCTGTGCGTCACGCCCTCGCAAGGAAAACTCGATGCCGCACGCGCCGAATTCTCCGCCACCGTCTATGCCTGGTCGTCAGCCGAAATCATCGGCTTCGGACCGATCAAGGAGAACAACCGGCTGGAGCGCATGCTGTTCTGGCCGGATCGCAAGAGCATCGGCCTGAAACAGGTACAGGCGGCGCTGTCCGACAAGGATCCGACCGCGACCGATCCGGCACAACTGGCCGGCAAGAGCGTTGCCATGCAGGGGCTGGGCGCGCTCGAATTCGTTCTTTACGGCGACGGCGCCGATGCACTTGCCGGCAAGGATGATCCCTACCGCTGCGCTTATGGCACTGCCGTTGCCGGCAACATCGAAACCATGGCCGGCGAGGTCAGCGCCGCCTGGAACAAGCCGGACGGCTTTGCCGCGCTTTGGGCCAATCCGGGGGCGCAGAACCCGCTCTACCGCGACGGCAACGAAGCGGTGACGGAACTGGTCGGCGTCTTCATCAACGAACTGGAAATGGTCCGCGACGTGCGCCTGAAAGGGTTTTTCGGCGGCAAGCCGGATGCGGACAAGCCGAAACAGGCAATCTATTGGCGCTCGCAAAACACCACCGCGTCACTGGCCGGCAATCTCTCCGGCATCGATACGCTGTTCCAGGCCTCGAAACTTGGCGATGCTCTGCCGGCCGATGCGCGCTGGATGGCCGAATCGATCCACATCCAGCTGGTCAACGGTGTCGCCACCGCCAAGGCGGTCAGCGGTCCAATCGACAAGGCGCTTGCCGATCCGGCGCTGCGTGACAAGCTCGATCATTTCGCGCTGATCACCTCCAGCCTGTCGGCCTTGATCGGCACGAGGTTGACCGCCGAATTCGGACTGACCGCAGGCTTCTCCTCGCTGGATGGGGACTGAATTGAAAACCCCTCTGATAGATCGCCGCGATTTCCTGAGAGCTGCAGGCGTTGGCTTCATGGCGACGATGACGCCCTCGGCCTGGGCAACCACGCTTGTGGCCGACGCCGTCTTCGCCACGGCTTTCGTCAAACGCGACGGCAGCTTTGGCGCAGCCGTCCTGTCCGAGGCCGGCAAGGTCCTGCATGCGATCGACCTGCCCGATCGCGGCCACGATGTCACCTTCGATCCCATATCGAAACGCTCGGTGGTCTTCGCGCGTCAGCCCGGCACCTTCGCCGTGGTTTTCGATCACTCGGGCCGTGACGCGCCGCTGACCATCGCCAGCATCGCCGGCCGGCATTTCTTCGGCCATGGCGTGTTCTCGGTCGACGGTGCGCTGCTCTATGCCACCGAAAACGACTTCGACAACGCCGCCGGCGTCGTCGGCGTCTACGATGCGCGGGCCAAATTCAGCCGTGTCGGCGAATTCCCGACCTATGGCATGGGTCCGCACGAGCTTCTGCTCCTGGGCGATGGCAGGACGATCGCGGTTGCCAATGGCGGCATCGAGACCCATCCGGATTACGGCCGCGCCGAGCTCAACATTGCAACCATGAAGCCGTCCTATGTGCTGATAGACCGCGTCACCGGCGATCTTATCGAGAAGCACGAATTGCCGGCCGCACTGCATCAGCTGTCGATCCGCCACATGGACACCGATCGGTCCGGAAGCGTCTGGTTCGGCTGCCAGTACAGGGGGCCGGGCACCGATCGACCGTTGCTGGTCGGTCGCGCCGCGCGCGGCAAGGAGCTGCAGTTGCTGGACATGCCGCAGGACGTTTTGTCCGGCTTCCGCAACTACATAGGCTCGGTAGCCGCCAATCGGGCTGCCGGAACCGTCGCCGTTTCCTCGCCGGAAGGCAACTCGCTCGTCGTGATCGATGCGGCCAGCGGCCGGGTCGTTGCGAACAGCGCATTGGTCGAGGTCTGCGGCGTGGCGCCCGATGGAACCGGCTTCATGGCCACCACCGGCGCCGGCGAGATCGTCGAGGGCAGCGGTGCGACACGCTCCGAACCGGACTATGTCTGGGACAACCACATGCTGCGTATCGAACAGGCCGCATAGGCTACAAGCGAAGCCGCTTAACGAATTATGCACTATCCCCTTGCGGTGGCGGGCCGTGGCGGGCACAGGGAATTGTTTTTCGAACCGGTTGCCTCATGAAATTGCTTGCCATCGACTGTGCCGCCAACCTCTGCGCCGCTTGCGTCTATGACGCGACGGCGAAGCAGGAGCTTGGCCATCAGGTGCTCGATCTCGGCAAGGGCCATGCCGAGCAACTGATGGCGGTCATCGCCGAAGCGCTGGAGGCAAGCGCAACCGACTATGCAGGTCTTGGCGCCATCGCCGTCTCTGTCGGCCCCGGTTCTTTCACCGGTCTGCGCGTCGGCGTCTCGACCGCGCGTGGCCTGGCGCTGGCACTGAAGATACCGGCAATAGGGGTGACGACACTGGAGGCGCTGGCCGCCGAAGCAGCAGCGGCATTTCCCGGTCGCGCCGTGCTGGCGGCGCTCGATGCCGGCCGTGAAGAGATCCACGCGGCCTTTTACGACGAAAGGTTAGCCTTGACTTACGGTCCGGCCGCGGCCACGCTGGCTGACGTGGTGGCTATGGCGAAGGAAACGTCTCCGGTGCTTGCCGGCACCGCGGCAGCGCTCATCAGCGCATCAGCCGGGCGCGAATTTGATGTCGGCCCTCGGACAGCCACCGCCGACATTGTCACCTACGCCCGCCTGGCTGCCGCCAAGGGCGCGGGCGAACGGCCGAAACCACTCTATATGCGCGGCGCCGACGCCAAGCCGCAGGCTGGCTTTATTCTATCAAGGCAAGAAAGATAAATGCGCATACCTTTTCTCCAACCACGCCGCCGGGACTACGCGCTCGAGCCGCTGAGGATCGCCGACAGTCCGGCGGTCTCGCTGCTGCATCGCGAGGACTTTGTCCGCCCCTGGACCGATGGCGAATTCGCCGCCCTGCTCGAACAGGACACCGTGTTCGGCTATGCCGCGCGCGAAACCGGACAGGGCTCCAAGCCGCCCGTCGGCTTCGTGCTGGCGAGGCTTGCGGCAGGCGAGGGCGAGATCCTGACCGTCGCGGTGGCGCGATCGCATCGTCGCCAGGGGCTGGGCTGGCAATTGATGGACGCGGTGTTGCGCGAACTGCACGCGCAGCGCGCCGAAGCGCTGTTCCTCGAGGTCGACGAGACCAATGTCGCGGCGATCGCGCTTTATCGTCGGCTGGGCTTCCGCGAGGTCGGCAAGCGGCCGAATTACTACAGATCGGCCGAACACGGACCGACCGGCGCGCTTGTCATGCGCCGCGATCTTCGCTAGCGAGACGGCCGGATGGGGCGATGATCAAGAAAATCAGGATTTTCCTGGCGCTGGGCCTCGTTGTCGCCGGTTCGCTGGTCCTCGTGCCGCTACAGATCTTGTCGATGAAGACTGGCTGGTGGCCGGAAACCTTCATCCTCAAGGTCTGGCACAGGCTGATCGTCAGGGCGCTCGGCATGCGCATCCATGTCAAGGGAGCGCTGTCCGACAAGCGCCCGCTGCTGGTGGCGTCCAATCACATCTCCTGGACCGACATCATGGTGCTCGGCTCTTTTGCCGACGTAAAGTTCATCGCCAGGGCGGATATGGAAGGCTGGCCGCTGATCGGCATGCTGTCGAAGCTGCAGCGCACCGTGTTCATCGAGCGCGAGCGCAAGCGTTCGTCGGGCGACCAGGCAAGCGAGATTGCCAGCCGCATGGCCAAGGGCGATGCGATGGTGCTGTTTGCCGAGGGCTCGACCGGCGACGGCAATATGGTCCTGCCGTTCAAGAGCACGCTGTTCGGCGCCGCCTCGATGGCGATTTCCGAAGGCGCGGCGGAACAGGTGTTCATCCAGCCGGTGGCGATCGCCTATACGCGTCTGCACGGCGTGCCGCTCGGCCGCCGGCATCGCCCGCTTGCCGCCTGGATCGGGGATGAGGATTTGATGCCGCATCTCAAGGTTCTGCTCGCTGAGGGCGCGCTCGACGTCGAGGTGCATTTCGGCGAGGCAATCGCCTTCTCCAAGGGTTCGAACCGCAAGGAGACGTCGAAACTGATGGAAAGCCAGGTGCGTGAAATGATGCAGGCGGCGCTTGCCGACCCGCGGCCGAGCCGGTAGCTCCGGCACGCTCTTGCTGGCGCGGGCCGAGAATCGTCTGTTTTTTGTCACGGAAAGGCGTTAGAAGCCGCCTTATGGACTTGAACACGATAGAAAGCGACGACATCGGCACTACGGCTGGACAGCCGGCGGTGCTTCCCGCGGCAGCGAGAAAAGTCTTCATCAAGACCTATGGCTGCCAGATGAATGTCTATGATTCACAGCGTATGGCCGATGCGCTGGCTGCCGACGGCTATTCCGCGACCGATGCCATTGGCGAGGCCGACCTGGTGCTGCTGAACACCTGTCATATCAGGGAAAAGGCGGCCGAAAAGGTCTATTCCGAGCTCGGCCGTATCCGCGACATGAAAGCCGAGCGTGCCCTGGCCGGCCGCGAGATGCTGGTCGGCGTCGCCGGCTGCGTGGCGCAGGCTGAAGGCGCCGAGATCATCCGCCGTTCGCCGGCCGTCGATCTGGTCATCGGTCCGCAGACCTATCACCGGCTCCCGGACGTGCTGGCGCGGGTGCGCGGCGGCGAAAAGATCGTCGAGACCGATTACGCCATCGAAGACAAATTCGAGCACCTGCCGCAGCCCAAGCGCGCCGAGGTCATCAAGCGCGGCGTCACCGCCTTCCTCACCGTGCAGGAAGGCTGCGACAAGTTCTGCACCTTCTGCGTTGTGCCCTATACAAGGGGCTCCGAAGTCTCCCGGCCGGTGGCGCAGATTGTCGCGGAGGCTGAGCGCCTGGCCGAAGCCGGCGTGCGCGAAGTGACGCTGCTCGGCCAGAACGTCAATGCCTGGCATGGCCAGGGCGGGAGCGGTCAGGAGTGGGGGCTTGGCCGCCTGCTGTTCAGGCTGGCCGAAATCCCCGGGCTGGCGCGTTTGCGCTACACCACCAGCCACCCGCGCGACATGGATGACGAACTGATAGCGGCCCATCGCGATCTGCCGGCATTGATGCCCTATCTGCATCTGCCGGTGCAATCCGGCTCCGACCGCATCCTCAAGGCGATGAATCGCCGGCACACGGCGAGGGATTATCTGGCGCTGCTCGACCGTATCCGTACCGCGCGGCCTGACATTGCGCTCTCCGGCGACTTCATCGTCGGCTTTCCCGGCGAGACCGAGGCGGATTTCGAGGCGACCATGGAGCTGGTGCGTCAGGTGAATTACGCCTCGGCCTTTTCGTTCAAATATTCGCCGCGCCCCGGCACGCCGGGCGCCGAAATGTCCGATCACGTGCCGGAAACGGTCAAGGACGAGCGCTTGCAGAGACTGCAGGCTCTGCTTGTGAAGCAGCAGCAGGATTTCGGTTTGAGCCTCGTCGGAAGCACCATCGACACGCTGATCGAGAAGCCCGGCCGTCAGGCCGGCCAGAAGGTTGGCCGCTCGCCTTGGCTGCAGCCGGTTATTGTTGATGAAAAGGCCGGCGAAATCGGTGACATTATCCAGGTGCGAATCACGAAGACGGGCTACAACAGCCTGTTCGCCGAATTGGCCTGAGGGTCTCGGCAGATGAGGAGAGACGGTTGAGCGCAGCAGAGCTGAAGAACCTGCCCCCGGTACCGGCATCTGGGGCTTCTGACATGGCGCACATCGTTCTGACTTTCGACAACAACAAGCTTGCCAGCGCCCTTTATGGTCAGTTCGACGAAAACCTCGCCAGGCTGGAGCAGAAGCTTGGCGTCGACATCCGCTCACGCGGCAACCAGCTGACCATCAAGGGTTCGGCGTCGGCCGCCGAGCAGGCGCGCCGCGCCCTGGACAACCTCTACGGCATTCTCCAGAAAGGCGTCGATATAGGCCAGTCCGACGTCGACGGCGCCGTGCGCATGGCGATTGCCGCCGACGACCAGCTGACCCTGCCGACGCTGGAGCGCAAGGGCAAGGTTTCCGCCGCCCAGATCGCCACCCGCAAGAAGACGATCTATGCCCGTTCACTCAACCAGGACGCCTATATGCGGGCGCTGGAACGGTCGGAACTGGTGTTCGGCATCGGCCCGGCCGGCACCGGCAAGACCTATCTGGCGGTGGCCCATGCGGCGATGCTGCTCGAGCGCGGCATGGTCGAGCGCATCATTCTCTCGCGGCCTGCGGTCGAGGCCGGCGAACGGCTGGGCTTCCTGCCCGGCGACATGAAGGAGAAGGTCGATCCCTATCTGCGGCCGCTCTATGACGCGCTCTACGACATGATGCCCGCCGACAAGGTCGAGCGCGCCATTGCCGCCGAAGTGATCGAGATCGCGCCGCTCGCCTTCATGCGCGGCCGCACGCTGGCGCATGCCGCCGTCATCCTCGACGAGGCGCAGAACACCACGCCGATGCAGATGAAGATGTTCCTGACGCGTCTGGGCGAAAATTCGCGCATGATCGTCACCGGCGATCCGACCCAGATCGACCTTCCTTCGAACACCAAATCGGGACTGGTCGAAGCCTTGCGGGTGCTGGACGGCGTGGCGGGCGCGGTCACCGTGCGCTTCAACGACGGCGATGTGGTCCGCCATCCGCTGGTGGCGGAAATCGTCAGGGCCTACGACCGGGACGCCAAGCTGGCGCGCGGCCTCGGCGCCGAGAATTGATGTTGACGATGCGGCTTCATGCCTGAGGACATAACATCCGGCGACGGGAATGTTCCCGTCGACATCGACATATCGGTTGAGGCGGGCAACTGGCCGGACGAGGCAAGCCTGACGCGGCTGGTCGATCGCGCCGTCAAGGCGGCTTTTGCCGAAACCGGCGTGGCGGGCCGTTCCGAACTCAGCCTCGTTTTTACCGACGACGCCCATATCCGGACGCTCAACGCCGGCTGGCGAGGCAAGGACAAACCGACCAACGTTTTGTCTTTCCCGGCTTTTCCGTTTGTGCAAGGCGGACCGTTGCCGCCGATGCTGGGCGACATCGTGCTCGCCGCCGAGACGGTCGCGCGTGAAGCGGCACTGGAAGACAAGCCTGTCGAGAACCATATCACCCATCTCGTCATCCACGGCCTGCTGCATTTGCTGGGTTACGATCACGAGACCGACACTGAAGCCGAGGCGATGGAAGCCGTCGAACGCGCGGCGCTTGCAAGGCTTGCCATTCCAGACCCCTACGCGTAACTACATCTGATCAATTGACCGGACGACGATGAACGACAAACCAGAAACTGCCGCCCGCCCCGACGCCGGCAGTGCGACCAAGGCTTCCGATACGTCGGAAGAGGGATCAAGTCCGAGTACCGTTACCTCTGGTGCTAACAGTACCTCTGGTGCTAACAGTACCTCTGCTGCTGCCGGTGCTGGCAGCGCTGCCAGCGAGGCGTTGCCTGCCGGCCCCTCCCTGTTCGACCGCGTTCTCGGCCTGTTTCGGCAACGCAACGGAACCAGCCTGCGTGAGGAAATTGCCGGCGCGCTTGCCGAGACGACGAGCGATGCCGGCGCCTTCTCGCCCGGCGAACGCGCCATGCTCAACAACATCCTGCGGCTGCGCGAAGTGCGCGTCGAGGACGTCATGGTACCGCGCGCCGACATTCAGGGGGTCGAAATCACGACGACGCTCGGCGATCTCCTGGGCACTTTCGAACAATCCGGCCATTCCCGCATGCCGGTCTATTCCGAGACGCTCGATGATCCGCGCGGCATGGTCCATATCCGTGACGTGCTGGCCCACATCACCAAGATCGCGCGCGTCAAGAAGGGCCGCACGACCAGGAAAACCCCCGCTGCCACGGTTCTCGATCTTGCCCAGGTCGACCTCGCACGCACCATTGGCGACCTCAATCTGATCCGCCCGGTGCTGTTCGTGCCGCCGTCGATGCTTGCCTCCGACCTGATGGGCCGCATGCAGACGACGCGCACCCAGATGGCGCTGGTCATCGACGAATATGGCGGCACCGACGGCCTCGTCTCGCTGGAAGACATCGTCGAGATGGTGGTCGGCGACATCGAGGACGAGCATGACGACGACGAGCCGATGATCACCCAGAGCGGTGACGGCGTGTTCATCGTCGACGGCAAGGCCGAGATCGACGACGTCGCCAAGATGATCGGCGGGGATTTCGCCGCCGGTGAACATGGCGAATATGTCGACACGATCGGCGGCATGATTTTCAACACGCTTGGCCGTGTTCCGGCCCGCGGTGAGGTGGTGCAGGCGATACCCGGCTTCGAGTTCCACGTCCTCGACGCCGATCCGCGCCGCGTCAAGCGCGTGCGCATTGTGCAGAGCCAGAAGGGTGAGCGCCGCCGGCGCGCCACCGCGCGCACCGAACAGGCGTGAGCGTCACGCTCGCCCGATGACTGTCGACGACCCGTTCAAGCATCCAAGTCTGGGGTCCGGTGTCTTCTACAAGGATCCTCGTGCCGCGCTGGACTGGCTTGAAGCAGCATTTGGCTTCGAGCGCAGCATGGTGGTCAGCGATGCCGAGGGAAAACTCGTCCATGCAGAGATGCGATTCGGCGACAGCTACATCATCGTCGATTCCGAATGGAGCGATTATGTCGCCAGCCCGGCTTCGGTCTCGGGCAGGAACACGCAGTCGATCTATGTCAGGCTGAAGGGCGGCCTGGATGCGCATTGCGAGCAGGCGCGGGCGACCGACGCTGAGATAATCCAGGAGCCGGCGGATCAGTTCTACGGCGAGCGCCAGTATCGTGCCCGCGACCCCGAGGGCCATGTCTGGACCTTCACGCAGACCATCCGTTCGGTTCCGCGCGAGGAGGCCGAGCGGCTGGGCGGCGTTCAAATCGAGGGTTGGCACCGGTAGGGCAGGGCCGGAGCTGTGCATCTCAGCCAGCCATCCGCCCGTTTGGAGCGCGGAGCGCAGCCTGATAAATCTTGTGTCCTGATTCGCGACTCGGAAGTATGCATGGAGCGCCTCACCGGCCGGATAATTCTGCTTTGGGGTTGGCGGCGTGCGCTCGTGGCGTTTCTCGCGGGCGCTTTTGCCGTGCTTGGGCAGGCGCCTTACGATTTCTTCGCCGCCTGTTTCGTCTCGTTTCCGCTGCTGGTCTGGCTGCTCGACGGCGCCACCGGCGAAGCTTCCGGCAGCCTGTTCAGGCGTCTGCGGCCGGCTTTTGCCGTCGGTTGGTGGTTCGGTTTCGGCTATTTCCTCGCCGGCCTCTGGTGGATCGGTTCGGCGCTGCTGGTCGAGGCCGACAGCTTTGCCTGGGCGCTCCCCTTCGCCGTGGTCGGCATTCCTTTCATGCTCGCCTTTTTCTACGGCTTTGCGGCAATCGTTGCCCGGCTGCTGTGGAGCAACGACATTGGCCGCATCGCCGCCCTTGCCTTCGGCTTCGGGTTGGCGGAATGGCTGCGCGATTTCCTGTTCACCGGTTTTCCCTGGAATGCCGTCGGCTACGCGGCCATGCCCGTGCCGCTGCTGATGCAGAGCGTCTCGGTGACGGGCATGATCGGCATGAACGCGCTCGCCGTGTTCGTCTTCGCACTGCCGGCACTGCTGGCGGCACGTCGGCACCTGCGCCTCGGCGCGGCACTGTTTGTCATGCTCGCCGCCGCCCATGTCGGCTTCGGCTATGTCAGGCTTGGCGCTCCCGAACCGCCAGCTTCACGCAGCCTGGATGTCCGCATCGTTCAGCCGGCCGTGGACCTGTCGGAAAAATGGGATGCCTCGGTGCGCGACCGCATCTTCGCGGTCCTGATGGGGCTCTCGGCCAAGGCGCCGGACCCAGGCCATCAAAAGCCGCAGCTGATCCTGTGGCCCGAAACCTCGGTGCCTTTCCTCTTCACCGAGCGTCCGGACGCATTGACGGCGCTGGGAGACATGCTCGGATCCGGCCAGATGCTGATTGCCGGCGTCGTTCGCGAGGAAGGCGGTTCGGCCGCGAATGCCGACAGCCGTTACTACAACTCCGTGGTGGCGATCGACGACAAGGGTGAAATCGCTGACGCCGTCGACAAGGTTCACCTGGTGCCGTTCGGCGAATACCTGCCTTTCGCCGATCTGCTCCAGCGTTTCGGCATCGAGCAACTGGTTGCCGGGCCGATGAGTTTCGCGGCCGGCAATGAGCGGCACGCCATCACGCTGCCCGATGGCATCCGTGCGCTGCCATTTATCTGTTATGAGGTGATCTTTCCCGATCTTGTGGCAGTTGACGCTGCGTCAGCGCAGCTTATTGTGAACGTTACCAACGATGCGTGGTTCGGCGACACGCCGGGTCCGTATCAGCATTTCAGGCAGGCCCAGATCCGCGCGGTGGAAAATGGATTGCCATTGGTACGTGCTGCCAACAACGGCATCTCGGCCGTCGTCGATCCGCGCGGGCGCATCGTCGATGCGCTTGCGATCGACGCACGCGGCGCCATCGATGCCCACATACCGATTTCCGGACAGGCGCTCATATCTCCCGGCCAACGGCGCATTAACGGAATGCTGATCATGTTGCTGTTTGCCGTTGGGGCAGCGCTGTTGAACGTAAGGCAAAGGCTACGGGTGAATTGACAGCCAACACATTAGAAACTCATACTGTAAGTGCCTGAAAATTTCTCGAAGCCGGTGGATCGTTCTGTTGGGGCAGTTGCCTCCGGCTTTGTTTGGGCAAGAAAAAATAGAGAAAGCCGAAAAAATTCGGCGAGGAAAAAATGACAGAAGACAACAAGAAGAAACCGAATCCGATCGACATCCATGTTGGCAGTCGCATCCGGCTTCGCCGCAACATGCTGGGAATGAGCCAGGAAAAGCTGGGAGAAAACCTCGGCATCACATTTCAACAGATTCAGAAATATGAAAAAGGCACCAACCGCGTCGGCGCCAGCCGATTGCAGGCGATAGCGTCCATACTCGGCGTGCCGGTCGCCTTCTTTTTCGAGGATGCGCCCGGCCAGGAGCCCGTGGCGGGCCGTGGATTTGCCGAGGACGCGTCGATGGCTTTCGCTGTCGAATTCTGCGGCAGCCCTGAAGGCCTTCAGCTCAACCGGGCCTTTGTCAAGATCGCGGATGCCAAGGTGCGCCGCAGGATTATAGACCTGGTCAAGTCCCTCTCCGCCGACGATCCCGACTGATCCTCAATCACGCCAACACCGGCGGCGTCTTGCCGCTGGTGGCACAAGATAACTGCATCGACATTCATGCCAGAGCCGAAGCACCGCTTGACGAGCGGCGCTTCGCCCCGCTAACACGTGGCGCGCCAAAATCGGCAGCCTGCCGATCGTTTTTCAAGAGGGGACACCCGTGACGCGGCAGAACTACTTCTTTACCTCGGAATCCGTTGCCGAGGGCCATCCCGACAAAGTCTGTGACCGGATTTCCGACGAGATCGTCGATCTGGTGTATCGCGAAGCCAAGAAGACCGGCATGGACCCGTGGAAAGTCCGTGTCGCCTGCGAGACGCTGGCCACCACCAACCGTGTCGTCA
>NZ_RZOM01000260.1:0-6416 GCF_003999175.1 Mesorhizobium sp. M7A.F.Ca.ET.027.03.2.1
GCATCCACGTCAATGCGGGCGAGACCGTTGCCGTGGTTGGCGAATCCGGGTCCGGCAAAAGCCAGACGATGATGGCGGCGATGAGCCTGCTGGCATCGAACGGCGAAGCGACAGGCAGCGTCGATTATCGCGGCCGCAATCTTCTGACGCTCAGCAAATCCGAGCTCAACCAGGTTCGTGGCCGCAAGATCAGCATGATCTTTCAGGAGCCGATGACTTCGCTCGATCCGCTCTATTCGATCGGCAATCAGTTGATCGAGCCGATCCGCCGGCACCGGGGCCTGAATGCCGCCGAGGCGCGGGAAGAGGCGCTCAAGCTGCTGCGGCTGGTGCATATTCCCGATCCCGAGCGGCGGATGAAATCCTATCCGCATGAAATGTCAGGTGGCCAGCGCCAGCGTGTGATGATCGCGATGGCGCTCGCCAACGACCCTGACATATTGATCGCCGACGAGCCGACGACGGCGCTCGACGTGACCATCCAGGCGCAGATCCTGATGCTTCTGGCCGAATTGCAGCGCAAGCTCGGCATGGCGATCGTCTTCATCACCCACGATCTTGGCATCGTCCGCCGCTTTGCCGACCGGGTCTATGTCATGCGCCAAGGCGAGGTTGTCGAGGAGGGGGAGGCGGAGGCCATCTTCGTCAATCCCCAGCATGCCTACACGAAAATGCTGCTGGCGGCCGAGCCGACCGGCAGCAAGGCGCCGCCGCCCGCCAATGCTCCGGTGCTGCTCGAAGGCAGAAATGTCGAAGTGACGTTCAGGATTGGCGGCGGGTTTCTTGCTGGTGAACCGCTGATGCTGCGTGCCGTCGATCACATCTCGATCCGGCTGCAGCGAAACCAGACCATCGGCATCGTTGGTGAATCCGGCTCGGGCAAGTCGACGCTCGGCCGCGCCTTGCTGCGGCTGTTGCCGAGCGACGGAATTATCCGCTTCGGCGATCGCGACATTTCCCAAGCCGACAGGCAGGCGATGCGGCCGCTGCGGCGCCAGATGCAGCTCGTCTTCCAGGACCCGTTCGGCTCGCTGTCGCCGCGCATGACCGTCGGCCAGGTCATCACCGAAGGACTTCTGGTGCATGAGCCTGATCTTTCGGGCAAGCAGCGTGATCAACGCGCGGTCGACGCCTTGCGCGAGGTCGGCCTCGACCCCAACGCACGCAATCGCTACCCGCACGAATTCTCCGGCGGCCAGCGGCAGCGCATCGCCATTGCTCGCGCCATGATCCTGAAGCCCAGGCTGGTGGTATTGGATGAGCCGACCTCAGCGCTCGATCGCTCTGTGCAGAAACAGATCGTCGAACTGCTGCGCAAGCTGCAGGCGGACCACGAATTGTCCTATCTCTTCATCAGCCACGATCTGTCGGTCGTGCGCGCCATGGCCGACTACATCATCGTCATGAAACAGGGCAAGATCGTCGAGGAAGGGCCGACTGAGGCGATCTTCATCGATCCGCGGCACGCCTACACACAGACGCTGATGGCCGCGGCGATCGACGTGACGCGATTTCGCCTGAGCGCCTGAACCGGGCTCCGCACCGAGGCATTGGCTGTCCGCTCAATTCGCGGACCTGAGGCACTTGCGTGCTCGCACAGCGGCAATGGCATCCTGTTGCTGCTTAAGCCGGTCGATCCTGGCTGTTTCACGGTTGGCTACCGCGGTCTTCACGCGTGAGCCGCCGAGCAGCCAGCGTGGAACATTGGTGTTGGCCACCTTGCCGCGCGTGATTGCCGTTTGCGAGATGTCACGGGCGACGTCTCCCATCGCCCTGTTGAGGTCGGTGCACGTCATCGAATCGTATTTCGCTGCATCGACGGTTCTGCCGAGCGATGAACAGCCAGCGAAGAGAACCAGCGTCATCACAAGAATCAAGGGCGGGGCTGTGGTTGAATTCAAATTCATGTCGCACTCGGCCCGCCGTTTCGCTGACTCCATCAGGTCCATCAACCCTAAAGCCGACGGACCTTTTCGTCAAAATATGCGGCCCGCGAAGAAACCTGCTACCGGCCAGCTTTGCGTCCGGCGCAGGAACATTCTCTGCCACTCGAATTGCTATCTGGCGCGTGTTGGGTTCAATCACTGGTGAACGCAGAGAGCGCGTCTCGGCAACGTCGGGCGGGCCTTTCCTACGCTGCTTCAGCCACGAACGTCGACGGGGGACGACCGCCGAGCACTGCCTGAGCGATGTCGGCGTCATTTTCATCGACATGCGCCGTCACCAGAACCACCCCCTCGGCAACGTCCTGACCATCCGCCTCTATGGCTGTCATGGCGAATGTTCCAAGCAGACCGCCGGCAACGCCGCCGCAGACCGCGCCCGCCACCGCTGCTGGCAACACGCTCGCAGCAACAGGATTGGTGCCATAGGCCGCAACGGCGCTCAGGCAGGCCAACACGCCGGCGGCAGCGCCAAGTAACGATCCCAAAGCGGAAACCCTAAGAAATCCCGCCTCGTTATTGTAAGGCCCGATGATGGCGATCTGTACGCGAGGAATTCCGGCCGCCACCAAGTCGCTGGCGACCCGCGCCGCATCGGCGGGGGAATCAAAAAGTCTGCTAATCGTCGGCATGGTCGCTTAACGCTTCTGGCTGTTCAGCGTCGTGTCGGTGAGGAATGACGCGGCAATCAGGTCGTCAACCTCGATTCGGCCCTCGTCGCCCTCCATGATGGCCGCGACCTTCTGGAAGGTCTTCATCTCGTCTTCGGTAATCTGGGCTTCCTGCATCCTGGCCTTGATCTCTGTCATGCGCATGCCCAGGGCATGGGATTTCTTGGTCTCACGGTTCGACATGCTGCTGCTCTTTAGTTTTTCATTGATCATTTTTCGCCCACCACCCGAATTTGGGGCAAGGGCAAGCGTTTCCAACCTGGACTTCGGTCGGGCAGGGGCTGGACTTAAGTCTGGTTGCGGGCGTGATTGGGATGCGTGCCAAAGGCCTCTCGTGGCCCCACTCCCATCAAGACCCGACTCCCATCAAGAATCGGGGCCGGATCCCAGCGTCGGTACCCGTCGTTCGATCACCACGGGATGGTGCCGATGGGTGAGGACGGAACCTGTCACGACAGCGCTGTCGTGGTGATGATGCCGGCGCCTATGATCATAGGACGCACGACGGAACATTAGGCGTGCCTGATGGTTTATTCTCGCAGCCGGGATCACGATTTGGTGTCTGCTGCAGATCAGTCGGCAAAGGCTGGTCGGCCCGCGTTCTCCGCCAGAGGCGCGGGCTTCCCCAGGCAACAGGAGAGAGATCATGAACAACATCATTTGGCTCGTTGGAGCTGTAGTCATCGTGATAGCGATCTTGAGCTTTTTTGGCCTCCGCTGAGCGGAGACGCGCGTATCCGTCAGGATCTTTCCAGAAGCTGTCCGCGAGCGCACGCATGAAAACATCAGGCGGCCGGTTGGACCGTCTGGTTACTGTCCAGTGCAACAGGCATCGCTGTCGGTCGAGTCACAGAGGCACGGCGAATAGAAATTCGCCATCCGACTGACGGGGACGCGAGTAGTCTCGCTTGAGGGGCAGGTGGAGCGCCGAAGTCGGGATGCGCTAACTCTTTGTTTTTTCTGGTCGGAGTGGCAGGATTTGAACCTGCGACCCCCTCGTCCCGAACGAGGTGCGCTACCAGGCTGCGCTACACTCCGTGACCAGACCGCGGGCTTATAGCCGCCACACTTGGTTCCTGCAAGCGGCACGGCGGCACTTCTGTCGCATTTCGTCGGCTTTCGTCGAGCATTGCCCGAAAGGCCCGGATTCCCTTCCGGAATAAACGTGGCCTAAAGCCTTGTGTGCTAAGCCGCAGCCCTCGACAATTCGTAATTTCTGCCATTCGGAGTTTCCAGTCTTGTCCTTCAGCATCGTTGGCGACGCCCGGCCCAACAGTTTCGAATTCGAAACCGAAGCGCTGATCAAGCCATCCGGCTTTCGCGAATATGATGCGCGCTGGTGGTTCGGCCATCCCGGCTCCGCGCAACGACCGGAACTCAATCTGATCGGCGTCCAGGCGCTCGGCATGGGGCTTGGTACGCTGATCCGCCGTCTCGGCGCCGGTCCCGATATCGTCACCGGGCATGATTTCCGCTCCTATTCGCTGTCGATCAAACTGGCCCTGGTGTCCGGTTTGATGGCCGCAGGCGCACGGGTGAGGGACATCGGACTGGCGTTGTCGCCGATGGCGTATTTCGCCCAGTTCGCTTTGGATACGCCCTCGGTCGCCATGGTCACCGCTTCGCACAACGAAAATGGCTGGACTGGCGTCAAGATGGGTGCTGCGCGGCCGCTGACCTTCGGCCCGGAAGAGATGAGCGCGCTGAAGGCGATCGTGCTGGCTGGTGATTTCGATCTCGTCGGCGGCGGCTCCTACGATTTCATCCGCGATTTTCGCGCGACCTATCTCGACGATCTGACCCGCGACAAGCGCATCGCCCGAAAGCTGAAAGTGGTCGCAGCCTGCGGCAATGGCACTGCCGGCGCCTTCGCGCCGCAAGCGTTGCAGCGCATCGGCTGCGAGGTCATCGCGCTCGACGTCGAACTCGACCATACATTTCCGCGCTACAATCCCAATCCCGAGGATATGCGGATGCTGCATGCCATCCGGGACAAGGTGCTGGCATCAGGCGCCGACATCGGCCTTGGCTTCGACGGCGATGGCGACCGCTGCGGTGTCGTCGACAATGAAGGCAATGAAATTTTTGCCGACAAGGTCGGTGTGATGCTGGCAAGGGATATTTCCAGCCAGCATCCCAACTCGACCTTCGTCGTCGACGTCAAATCGACCGGCCTGTTCCATACCGACGCAATGCTGCGCGCCAATGGCGCCGTCACTGACTATTGGAAAACCGGCCATTCCTACATCAAACGCCGCGTCGCCGAACTCGGTGCTGTCGCCGGTTTCGAAAAGTCAGGTCATTTCTTTTTCAATCCGCCGATCGGACGCGGATATGACGACGGGCTGGTCACCGCCATCGCCATCTGCCTAATGCTGGATCGCAGCCCGGGCAGTTCGATGGCCGATCTTTATCGCGCGCTGCCGCTGACCTTCGGCACGCCGACCATGTCGCCTCACTGCGCGGACGAGGTGAAGTATGGCGTGGTCGAACGGGTGGTTGCCGATTTTCAGACCATGAAACGGGATGGAATGGTTTTCGCCGGCCAGAAGATCGCAGACCTCATCACCGTCAACGGCGTGCGCGTCGTCGCCGACGACGGCACCTGGGGGCTGGTGCGCGCCTCATCGAACAAACCGGAACTGGTCGTGGTGGTCGAAAGCCCGGTGTCGTCGCAGCGTCGACGGGAGATGTTCGAGGCTGTCGACGCCGTGCTGCGCCGCAGCCCCGAGGTGGGCGCCTACAACCAGACCTTTTGAATGGTAGTTGAATGACCGAGCGGATTGTCAGTTTTGTCATGAGCGGCGGCGTCGGCTCGAGGTTGTGGCCGCTGTCGCGCGAGGACAACCCCAAGCAGTTCCACGATCTGTCCGGCGATGGCTCGATGCTGGCCAAGACCTTGCGTCGGCTGACGGCCCGGCCGGAAGGCGAAACGCCGATCTTCCTGATCGCCGCGGAGCGCCATGCTGATCGCGTTCACGCCGATCTTGCTGGTCTCGACCTCGCCGGCGGCGGTCCGCTGTTCGAGCCGACCGGGCGCAACACAGCCGCCGCCGTCGCACTGGCGACGCTGCGCACGCTGTCCGAATTCGGTGACAGCCTGGTGCTGGTGGTGCCGTCGGATCATGAGATATCGACCCCGCGCCAATTCTGGCAGAGCGTCGAAGCCGGCACCGAGGCAGCGCGCAGTGGACGGCTGGTGGTGTTCGGCATCAAGCCGACACAGCCCGAGACCGGCTACGGCTATATCGAGGTCGCGGCCGAAAGCGGCGGCACCTTCGATGTGTCGCGCTTCGTCGAAAAGCCGGATATTGAGACTGCGCAAAGCTATCTCAAGGCCGGAAATTTCTACTGGAACACCGGTATCTTCCTGTTTCGCGCCGTCGCCATGCGTGATGCCTTCATAGCGTTCCAGCCGGATATCTGGCTGGCCACCGAAGCAGCTTACAGGGCAGCGACATCGGATCTGTCCGGCCTTTACATGCCGCTAGAACTCTACGCCGCCATTCCGTCGAACTCGATCGACTACGCCATCATGGAGCGGGCAAAAGACATCGCCATGGTGCCGGCCGGCTTCCGCTGGAACGATCTCGGCTCCTGGCAGTCGCTGCTCGATGTCGGCCCCGCCGACGACCGGGGCAATGTCATCATCGGCGATGTCGTCGCTATCGATTGCGAGAATTCCTACATTCGCAGTGATGGCCGCCTGCTGTCGGCGATCGGCATGAAGGACATCGCCATCGTTTCGACATCGGATGCCACCTTCGTCGCCCCGGTCAGCCACAGCCAGCACGTCAAGAAG